>JAAYIG010000204.1 GCA_012523595.1 Fibrobacter sp. | reverse complement strand
TGTAAAGAGTGCCTGCCTCTTATTCTGACTACAGGAGGATTGCTCAATCATCTTCAATCCCGCAACCCCGATGAAAAGATCCTTTTCTTCATGCCTACCTGCTGGGGTAACTGCAGATTCACCCAGTACAGGGTATTTCTAAACAGGATGATAAGCAGAAGGAAAATTCCTGATGTAGCGCTGCTCTCTCTCTCAAATGAAAACGGCTATGCCGGTCTCAGGCTTTCTGATTCAATGAACCTTCTGAAATCTATCGTTATTTCCGACTGCATGGATGATATCCGGAATGCCCTGAGAGTGTTGGCGATAGATCTTCCGTCAGCACAAAAAACTTTTCAGGAGCAGTGGGAAAGAATCATACAGGTCTTCTTAACCCGAAAATATAAGGATCTTTACAATGTGCTGCGTAGTGTTGCCGATAACCTCTCAAAAATCCCTCTCCGTTATCCTTTATCGCAGGCACGGACTGTATCTCTGATGGGAGAGATATTTGTCAGGAGAGATGATTTCTCAAGCAAAGAACTGATAGAAAAACTTTCTGCGGCTGACATTGTAGTGAAGCGGGCTCCGATTCTTGAGTGGATAAGCTACTGTGATTTCAATGTAAAAAATGGTATATATGAAGCTAGGTTTGATTTGAAGAAATTCCTTGAGTTTCGTATCAGAAATATGGTTCAGGACAAATACGAGAAAAGGATAAAGTCGATTTTTGCCCGATCGGGGCTATACAGTTACGAAAAGATGGACCTTGATACTGCGATTGCCTACGGGGAAAACTTTTTTGATGTTAGGTTTACAGGTGAATCGATCCTTGTTGCGGGTAACTTCTTCAAGGATATTCTCCACACAATTCACGGGGCGGTTTCAATCGGACCGTTCTCCTGCATGCCCACCAGGATTACAGAAGCGGTGATGGCGCCGGTTGCAAATAACGAAACCAGAAGTAGGTTAACAGGTGATTTTTCAGTGAAAAATGTCTCAACATTGCCATTTCTCTCTGTTGAGATTGACGGTAGTCCGCTCTCCCAGACCCTGGAAGCACGAATAGAGGCATTCTGTCTTCAGGTAGAAAGAATTTACCATAAGATGAGAAAAACAGGAGGCTATTCTGTTGCCTCATGATTCTCGAGTAATTTTTGTATAGATGGAAGAAGGAAATCGATTAGGGCCACTGCAGAAACAAATGCAACTGGATAATTATGCAGTTAATTCTTTTTCTTCTGAGGAAGGAATTTCAAAATTCATTAAAGATTTCATATCTGCATATTTGATTGCAGCAAAAGAATCTGTTATCTTGTTTAGGTGTCTGAGCCACCTGGTAGAAGATTGCCGTTCTTTGTTGAAAAGCATATGTTGATGACTCTTTTGCCAAGATCCTTTACGGCTTGAACGGCGGGGACATAATTCTGGTCACCTACCGATTCCAATACAGACCCCAAGGGGAAAACAGAATGTTGTGGTTTAATATCCGGGGGACTGGAACGGAAGAAGATAATCAGGGTCAAAAATTCCCATTTTAACATCTACTGTATTATTTTTTTTGTAATGAATGCCATTGAACTATCCAATGTCTCGAAGATCTATCAAAAAGATTTCTGGGCAAAGAGGATACCCGCAGTATCTAACCTCTCCTTTATTGCTAAAAAGAACCGGGTAACAGGCTTTGTAGGCCCTAACGGGGCAGGAAAAACAACCACCATAAAAATGATTATGGGTCTGGTGTTTCCGTATGCCGGTTCGGTAAAAATTTACGGTAAAGACTCCCGTCTGAAGGAAGCCAGAAAGGGTGTAGCTTTTCTTTCCGAACAGCCATACTTTTACAGCCATCTGAAAGTAAGTGAAACCCTTCGTTTTGCAGCAGAATTGCTGGATCTGGACAAACCGGTTGTAAAAAATGAAATCGATCGTGTACTCGCCCTGGTTAATCTGACAGAAAAAGCCGGTTCCAGAGTAAAAGAACTGTCCAAGGGGATGCAGCAGCGCCTCAATATGGCTCAGGCTCTTCTGGGAGATCCCCATACGCTTATTCTCGATGAACCGATGAGCGGAATGGATCCTCCGGGAAGACGGCTTTTCAGGAATCTTTTCTCTGATCTTGCACTAAAAGGGAAAACAATCTTTTTCAGTTCTCATGTACTCGATGATATAGAGGCGGTCTGTGATGATGTGGTTGTATTGTCAAAGGGGAAATTGACATTCTGCGGTGAAATCAATGAGATTCTGGACAGAGGTTTTCTTGGAACGGAAATCAATGTTTCGGATCTCAGCCCTGATGACTTTCTGCATCTTCGCAGTCTCAATTGTGAAATAAGGGATCTGGAAAAAAACAGCTATCAGCTTTTTGTGCCCGGAAACAGTGATCCGGGGCAGATCCAGAATTTTCTCTTTTCAAGAAGCATAAAAGTGGACTCGATTTCACGGTGTTCGATGTCACTGGAGGAGCTGCTTTACGGAAGCTCAGACGGGAGCAAAGACAGCAGAGACAATGCAGAAATAAGTGCTTCTTCAGAACTATCTGAACTGAAAACCTGAATTCTATGAAAGCAACTCTCATAATCGCAGCCAATACTTTCAAAGAGACTATTCGTAACAAGGTTCTTTACAATATCCTTCTTGTTGCCGGTGTTGCACTCTTTCTTTCCATGTCATTTGGTGATCTTTCCGTTTTCTCCAGAGCACAGGTGATGGCTGATTTCGGGCTGGCTACGATGTCTATCACTGGTCTGCTTCTGGCGGTATTTATTGGTGTGGCAATGCTTGGGACAGAGGTTTCTTCAAAAACAGTTTATGGCATTTTAACAAAGCCGGTAAATCGGGAATCGTTCATTCTAGGAAAATTCTTCGGGCTGCTTTCTATTCTTATGCTGAATTTCGCTCTCATTGCAGCGGTGTTTTTCATTTCCATAAGTCTGCTGGGAACATCGGTCAAATTCACGTTAACCTGGGCGGTGGTGCTGATCGCTGTAGAGATGGCGGTAATGATATCAGCTTCGATTTTTTTCTCCTCTTTTACCACACCGACTCTGGCTGCAATCTTTTCCATCGGCTTCTATATAGCCGGCCACCTTAATACCATGATCGGAATTGGGGCGAAGCAGCAGAACAGCCCGGTGTGGAGAGCTTTGCTGAAGTTTATCTACTATATTTTTCCCAATCTTGAGCATTTCAATATCAGGGCACAGGTTGTTTACGGTATCAGCATCCCTGAGGGATACATCATGAATGCACTTTTTTATGGTTTCCTGTACACCATTCTCCTTCTCTCACTCTCAATTCTTTTCTTTTCCCGGAAAGACCTATGATCCGCTCGGGTATATTGATAACTCTTTCTGTTTTATCGATCGCCGGGATATGCTTCACGCAAAAGAAACTGACCTCTATCACCGGGCCATCCTGGAATCAGGAGAGCATGACCTATCTTCCGGGCCAGAACAGGATTGAAAATGCGCTTCTGGGTTTTCAGTCAACTGTTTCTCACTATCTCTGGATAAGAACCGTACTCTATTTCGGTAGTCACTATATAACCGACAGAAATTTCCCCTGGCTGGTGCAGATGGTTGATATAATCACACGGCTCAACCCATATTTTTACCCTGCATACGAGTTTGCGGGATTGATGATTCCAGATTTATGCAGAAATCCTGATGCGTCCAGAGCAATTCTGGAGAGGGGAATTTTCTATCTTGGAGACACCAGGTGGAACATAGCATTCTACCTGGGGACGATTTATTACAAGTATTACGATGACCCGGAAACGGCAGCTCAATACTATGCTCTTGCATCCAGAGTACCCGGGGAGAACAGCCATAAACTTGCCGGCCTCGCCTCATCATACTATCGAAAAAGCGGAAAAGCCCAGGAAGGAAAGAACCTGCTTCTCTTTATGTACGAGACAAGTGAAAGTCCGGATGTTAAAAAATATCTGAAGGACAGGTTACATAAGGAATACGGGGTACTGCAATAATAGTATATTCAGCCTGTAAAGTGTGGGCATCAAGAGGTATTGTAAATCCCTGCTAAAGAGAGAGATGTCCGGTATTTTAATAGTGTTGTAAATCCTTGTTAAAAAAGAAAATACCCCCGGTATGTCATTTCGATGTGTCTTCGGGGAAAAATCTTTTCTGGTGAAATGAATTGTCTTCAGCAGTTCAGGCTTGCACACTGAGTATTGACGAAGTTTATGTGCAAAGCGAAACCGAAGTTGCTCACTGAGCGAAGTCGAAGTGAATAATGACCCGAACAGTTGTGAATTTCTTATATTCCTGAAAAAGGAGATTTGACCATGCAGAAATGGGAATACCAGTTTATCATCGCCGAAAAATACGGAAAAGGTATTTTCGGCCATGTACTACCCAAAGAAGCGTCATGGAAAGTTCACTTCGTTAATGGCGAAAACCTGTCCAACTGGACCGATATCACCCTGTACAATTATCTTAATAAAATCGGGGAACAGGGCTGGGAAATTGTTGCCATGACTACCCACACCATCATCCGGACCGGAAGTCTTCCTGTGGAACACATGTATCTTACCGCCAAAAGACCTAAACAATGAATTCAACCTTTCACACGATTAAAACTCAGTTGCAGAAAAAAGATCCCAGAGCCCATTTAAAAATCGACAGATTCAAGTCATGTCCTCAATGCCTGCGTTCCAGGGAGGAGTGTTTCTGTGGAAAGGTGCTGTCTTTTGAAAATCACCTCCGGGTCATTATCCTGCAGCACCCTCAGGAACAGTATAAACAGCTCAATTCCGCAAAACTCGCCAGCATGGCTCTTTCCAACAGCAAACTTCTTGTTGGACTCTCCTGGCCTAATTTCAAGTATGTGGCCGGCCCCGATGAACAGCCTTCAAACTGGGGGATTCTCTATCTGAAAGGCAGTGCTGAAACAAGCAAGCCCTGCCAGGTCTTCGCAAGGAATAAAAGGGAGATGGATAATCCTTCGGTTTTGCGTGGAATTATTGCTCTTGATGGATCGTGGAAACAGGCCAAAACCCTCTGGTGGCGTAATCCCTGGTTTCTGAAACTGAACCGCATCTCTCTCAATCCGCAGCATCACTCCTTGCGTGCTCAGACCAAAAGAGAGGGCCTTTCTACCATAGAAGCTATTGCCCTGGCTTTTAAATGCCTGGGTGAAAAAGAGAAGATTACTGCCTCTTTAATTGAACAATACGAAAAATTAATCCTCAACCGGGGTAAAGAGCTGTAGAAAATAAAAGCTCTGCCCACGAGCCCTCATTCTTGATCCTTCTTATTGGAATATTGGTTGTTCCCTTGAATAACTTGTAATCCGTCGGCATGAGGACGGCGCGCACGCACTATTCAAAGAAGAATTCCCAGAAGAACGGTGTTCGTCAAGAAATTGGTATGCACGCAGACAGAGCGTAGTCTCATACTCATTTCTTATAAATATAACTACTTTTCTTCGTAAATGAGAGCCGATTTTAAAATCGGGCAATTTTCATCGAAAAGCAGCAAATTCAGTATTCCTAAACACTGCTGCCGGCATAATCTCTCATTTTTCTTTCCTCTGATATATTTTAATATTTTCCCGTTTTTCCTCAGGAGTCTCTAATGAGTGGATTTATCGTAGAGGGCAGAACCAGTCTGAAAGGAAGCATCAGGGTTTCCGGAAATAAAAACGAGGCATTGCCGCTGATTGCTGCCTCGCTTCTCAGTTGCAAACCTGTTACCCTTAACAATGTCCCGGATATTGGTGATGTGCGCAACATGCTTGAAATCGCTTCTGAACTTGGTGCCAAAATTTCACCTGTCTGTGATGGCACTGTGACTATTGAGGCCCCGGAAATCAGGTCCTCTGAACTGCCCATCGAACTCTCCAGCACCATAAGAGCATCGATCCTGTTTGCCTCATCACTGCTTGTAAGGACCGGAAAAGCGGTAATCAGCCAGCCGGGCGGGGATATGATCGGCAGGCGTAGAATGGATACCCATTTTCTGGTTTTCAAGGCACTGGGAGCAGATCTGCGCATTGAGCGAAAGACTCAGCAGACAAATTTCATCCTGGAGACATCCGATGGCTTGAGGGGGGCCGATATATACCTCGATGAGGCCTCTGTAACAGCTACGGAAAACGCCCTGATCGCAGCCGCAGGGGCAAAAGGGACTACCATCATAGCAAATGCTGCCTCAGAACCTCACGTCCAGGGATTGTGCAGATTTCTGGAAAAACTGGGTGTAGAGATTGAGGGAACAGGGTCAAATGTGCTTAAAGTACACGGATCGCAGAATTTCGGCTCGGTTCTTCACGATGTAGGAAGCGACTATATAGAAGCTGGATCTTTCATTGGTTTGGCGGCTGCTACCAGATCACCCCTCACTATTACAGGTGTGGATCTCTCTGTAATGAGGATGATTCTGTTTCAGTTCGAAAGAATTGGAGTTGAAGTGGTAGCTGATGCGCAAAAAGGTACTATTTTTGTTCCTGAAAAACAGCCTCTGAAGATAAAAAAAGACCTTGGCGGGGCAATACCCAGAATCGAGGACAGTCCCTGGCCGGGTTTTCCCACAGACCTTCTTTCTATACTGCTTGTAACTGCGACACAATCTGAGGGGACTTGCCTGGTACATGAGAAGATGTTTGAATCGAGGCTGTTTTTTGTTGATAAGCTGATAGGTATGGGTGCTCAGATAGTGCTCTGCGATCCTCACAGGGCAGTTATAGTAGGACCCTCTCTGCTTTATGGCTCAACTATCAGTTCTCCGGATATCAGGGCGGGTATGGCACTGCTGATTGCGGCCTGTGCGGCGGAGGGCAGAAGTGTTATTTACAACATAGAGCAAATTGACAGGGGATATGAACGTATGGATCAGAGGCTTGCATCTCTTGGTGCCTCTGTGGAGCGAATAAATGAACGGCGGAAAAATTTCCTGCCCACAGAAGTGAGTCTCTGATGAGATATTTCCTGCTGGCCGCTTCTGTTTTTCTCCTCTCATGCGCGCCTTCGATGGTGCAGTTCTATCCTGATGATTACTATCCGGAGGATGGGATTTACGAAAACAAACCTCTGAGGTTTATCTTCACTTTCAGCGGCAACTGGCAGATTGAAACTGACCCGGAAAAGATGGATCGGAGCAGCAGGGCTTTTGCCGGGGAGCTTCAGAAATCCGGTGTAGAGCTTCTTTTTATAGGATCTACAGTCGAGGGTTTTCATGGTACAAGAGGCATCGCTATTAATCTGAACGAACCAGCCCGGGAGTATGCGGAGTATATAAGAAGACTTAACCAGAAGGATATCGACCAGGATCAGGGTCTGACCGACTTTTTCGCCGGTGACAATCCTATGGTAAAGTGGGTTTATGACAAATCCGGTTTTCGCTTTGTTGAGTTTTTCTTCAATATAGGTACTTACGATATCAGGGTCTCTTTCTGGACCAAGCCGGATCTCTTCGAAAAATTCCTTCCTGTGTATGAACAGATTATAAGTACTTTGAGAGTTACCAGGGGTCTTTGATTTTTTGCGTGTACCTCGGGGGTGAAAATGTGACTTAAGTTGTTAAGTTCCTAAATTACCTCAGAGGTGAAATTGTGACTTAAGTCGTTAAATTCCGAAATTACCTCAGAGATGAAATTGTGACCTAAGTCGTTAAATTCCGAAATTACCTCAGAGATGAAATTGTGACCTAAGTCGTTAAGCTCCTAAATTACCTCAGAGGTGACTTTGTGACTTAACCCGTTAAGTCACAATTTCCCTCAAAGATAAAATCTCCCTGACAGCTCTCCTGCTGGCATATCTGTTGCTTTTTTTTAGCAAACAATCCCGGTCCACGCCAATTTTCCAAAGGAGAATCAGGTGACTTTTAATCCTTTCGCGGAAAAAGGCATCCCTTTAAATGAGCAGTTTCTCACCTGGAAGCAGATCAACACTCTTCCTTATAATAAAGAACAGGTGCACCCTTTCACCCGGGCTCATATCATCCTTTTAAACGCTCTGGAAACCGAGGCGGTTTTCTTCCTGCACATGCTTCTTAGTAAAACCGAAAATCCGGAACTCAGAAAGGAAATCTCTTTATTATGCCGGGCTGAACAGCAGCAGCAGAAACAGATTAACTGGCTTATTCCTTTCCAGGAATCACCTGTGGAGATGGCGATCTGTTACGAGGCAACGGAGGCAGGGCTGGCATCTGCCATTGCGCAGAATGAACCGGATGACCGGATATTATCGGCTCTGGAATTCATAATGATCGAAGATATTGATCATCTATACCGTTTTTCAAACCTTTATCAATACAGTGATGAGACTCCGGCTGACTGGCTGGTGAGGAATCTGTTAGAAATCTTTCCCGGCAGACCATCTGTCATCTCTCATCGCCACCCGATCGACACTGTCTGTGCACCAATTGACTTTTCAAAATCCCATATAAAAACCCTGATTAACTGTCTGTTAATCTCATCTCTTGAATTTCAGACAAACAATTTTCTTTCCAATATCGGAAACAGAATCATCGATAAGGAGGGCAGAGCGCTTTTCCAGGAAATTGCCCAGGTAGAAGAGCAGCATCTCACAATCGCCAATTCTCTTATAGACCCATCCTTTCCTGCAATAGAAATGCTGATGCTTATTCAATACACGGAATGTTATCTGTATCATTCAGTCATGTGTTCAGAAAATGATGAACGGATAAGAGAGATCTGGAACTCTAATTTACAGTTCGAAATCGGTCATCTTCAGTTTACAAACAAACTAATTGAACGGCATTATGAAAAAAATGGTCTCTCAGAAATATATCCTTCCGAGATTCCTGAACTGGCGATTCTGTTCCCGCATAAACCCTATCTGCGTCATTCAGAAGTATACCAGATAAGAAAAAACCTGGAAAATGGACAATTCATACCGATGTGGGAATCAAAAAAAATGGACCGCTATCACTCTTTTTTGAAATCTATAAACCAAAACTTTGTTCCCAGTCAAAAAATCATCGAACAGGTAATCGAACGAAACGGTTACGACTACAGGGTGGAAAGTGAGGGAGATCATCCTGTGCGTCTGTTTAGAAACAGACATATAGTCCCTGCTCAGGATGAGTTGCTGGAGAATTTTCACAGGAAAGATTTGCTCAGGTAATACCGAATGAAAACTATATGTAAGTATTTACTGTCTGTTTTCCGGATCGGGGATGGAATCGGTGTCGTCATTTTTTTGATGAAAAGTAAAAAGAATATCTCTAATAAACACAGGTAAAAATGAAAATTGCTGTCTTGACAAGCGGTGGTGATGCTCCAGGGATGAATGCTGCTATCCGGTCTGTTGTAAGAACTGCCCGTGCTCGTGACTGGGGTGTTTTCGGGGTACAGAGAGGCTATGAAGGCCTGCTTGGCGGTTCCTTTGTTGAACTGAGTCCCCGTGATGTAGGGGGGATAGTTGGCGCTGGTGGTACAATCCTGGGCAGCTCCAGAAGTCCTGATTTCCAAACTGAAGAGGGACAACGTACTGCGATCAGAAGACTCAGTGAAAGAGATATCGATGCAATCATTATTATTGGCGGAAGTGGTTCTCAGCGGGGAGCTTTTGCTCTTTCTCAAATGGGATTCCCTGTGGTTGGAGTCGCTTCCACAATCGACAATGATCTCTTCGGTTCCGATATCACTATCGGAGTGGACACTGCTCTCAATGTCGCACTGGAGGCAATTGACAGGATCAAAGTGACGGCTTCATCTCATCAGAGAGTATTTGCCGTCGAGGTGATGGGAAGGGATTGCGGATACCTGGCGCTGATGTCAGGGATTGCCGGAGGTGCTGAAGTGATAATAGTTCCGGAGGTAGACTTCGACATCCAGAAGCTTGAAGCTACAATCCACGAAGCATATCAAAAAGGCAAGCACCACGCAATTATCGTTACCTCTGAAGGTGCGATTTACAATGCAGAAGAGCTTACCAGATATTTTTCAGGCGCAAGTAACCTTTCAGGCTACGAGCTTAGAACCACGGTTCTGGGATATGTTCAGCGGGGTGCAGTACCGGGTGTTTTTGATAGAATTCTGGCTACCAGACTCGGTGCTGCAGCGGTGGATTGCATAGGCAGACACTCTTTCGGGGTTCTCACAGGAATCCAAAAAAGTGAAATCACAACAACCCCTTTGAAACTGGTTGCCTCACGGAAAAAAGAACTGGATACAAGCCTTTTGGGGCTGGCTGACCTTTTAGCAAAGTGAAAGCGCACATTTATGCACTGAAAAAAGGAAAGAGGTTCATAAATGGGTAAAAAAACGGTATTTACCAATTCACATAATCTGTGTCCCTGCTGTATACTCTTTCCAAAAATTCTACTTTTTGTCATAATTCTATTCTCTTCTATTCTTGCCCAGTCTCGAGATTCTATGTTCACTTTCTATGGCCTTGCCCAGTACAGGCTCAGGATAGATTACACCAGAGCCTTGGATAATGATCATAACTCTCGCTCTGCAATTGATTACTCTAACAGAATCGGCTTTTACTGGGGAACAATATTCTCTCCATCACCAGATTTTATGCTTCAGTTTCAATTGGGTAATGACTGGGTTTCAACAGAAACGGTTACCTATCCGGGTAATAATCCTGCCACAGTAACAGAGAAATCCTATCCTCCATTCTCTGTTCCCTATTTTCACCTTGCTTTCGTACAATGGACCCCGGGGCTATTTACCCTTACAGCAGGAAAGGTTCCTTTGTTGAGTTACGGGCCTCTGGATCTTATTGAGCGATCTTTAGCCACAGGTACTTACTTCGATGCAGCACTTATTTCATGGGCAGTTGCCTCAAATAATTCTCTTATGGGGATCAGAGCTGGATTATCGCTGTTTCAAAGTCCTTTTTCACTGAATATTAACCTTTTTTCTACTGTCCTTGAGCCGCGAAGACAGGTATTGATTGAAGATAGTGAACTCACAGATAACAATTCAGGCAATTACAGTTCTATCATGAATGTGCTTGATTTGCCTTTCTCCATGGATAAATTCAATTTGACTCCGCAGCTAGTGATGATTTTTAACCGTAATTACAATGCGATCAGAAATGAAAGTGATCATGAAATTGCTGGCGGAATTACAGTATCATACACTTTTCCGGACTCAATCAATGTTTTCCTGATGAGTGCGTATGCCCGTCTCTCAAATACTAACAGTCTCAACCCTGTAGATTCCTCATTTGTAACTTCAGCCGGTGTTGCCGATTTTTATGATCAGCGAGGGTTTGTTACCGGTACAGGACTCACAGCTCCTTTAGGTCCTGGTACTCTGATATTTGAGGTGCGGTACAGTAATGATATTAATCTTGAGGACGACAGTTCAGCTTCACATTTTCTTTTCGGTGACTTGAGATACAGCTGGAAGCCAAACAGGTTTTTTTCGATTACACCCAGAATAAGGCTTTTTACTACTTTTTTTCCCAAGTCCTTGTCAGGTTTAAGCTCATCAACTCTGATCAGACCGGAATTGATCTTTACAGGCCAGATTTGAGCCGGATAGCCGCAACTTTTCAGAAATTCCCCTTTCCTTAAGGATCATCATACCTTCTAAGGGGATCCTTACACACAATTACAAGCATTTCACCCGGTTTCTTCTCCAATTTATCTCAGAGATGAAACAGTGACTTAAAACGTTAAATCACTGGATCATTTCAGGGGTGAGTCTTCCAAACGAAAATAGCTCTAATCCTGACGCAAAAACTAATTTCTTATCCTCTACCAGGGCGCCTCCTGTTACGTAAAATGTCCACAAAAAAAAAGGAAAAATATGGAAAAAACGGCTATTGGAATCGATCTGGGTGGTACCAATCTAAAAGGAATCCTGATGAATGAAAAGGGAGAGGGTCGTTTTGTTACCCGTATCCCAACCGAGGCACATAAAGGTGGTGCGCATGTGCTGAATAATATCCTTACCCTCATAGAGAGGCTGATCGAACAGGAGGGGTCAAAGGACCATATCTCCGGAGTGGGTATTGGAACCCCGGGTTTTGTGGATGAAGATGGGACTGTTCTTGGCGGGGCTGAAAATCTTCCAGGCTGGAAGGGTACTCAGATCTATAAACCCATCCTCCAGAGATTCGGCCTTAAGTCGATAGCTGCCAATGATGTTACAGTTGCTGCTCTGGCTGAGGCTAAATACGGGGCTGGAAGAGGGGTGCCGAATTCGATCTGTTTTGCCCTTGGAACCGGTATCGGTGGTGGTATTGTTATAGATCACCGTCTTTACAAGGGAACGCACGGTATGGCGGGGGAAATCGGACACATTGTTGTGGAGACAAACGGTATCCACTGTAACTGCGGACAGAAAGGATGTGTCGAACGTTATGCCTCAGCAACCGGAATAGTAAACCTTGCAAAAAAACTTGCCGCAGAAAGAAAAGGCAGCGAGGATACACCATTTTCTGCAGAGGTAAAGAAAAATCCTGACGCTGTGACTTCCAAGATGGTTTACGATTATGTCAAGCAGAATGATCCAGTCGCTTCTGCAGTCAACGAGATTGCCTGTGAGATGCTGGCTCGTGCGATTGGGATTATGATCAATACGCTTTCTCCGGACAGGGTGATTCTTGGTGGAGGGGTAATGATGGCGGGGCAGGTTATTATTGACACAGTATCAAAATATGTTCCCAGGAACTGCTGGCCGGATATATGGAAAAGGTGTGAGATAGTGCCTGCGCAGTTAAGCGAGGATGCAGGTGTGCTGGGTGCGGGAGCGATGGTGTTTGAAGAACTTGATGGAAAGAGTTGAACCGTTATGGGGTCGATAAAGGAAAGAATTGAGGAACTCAGGGAGCTGATCCGTAAATATGATGCCGCTTATTACGGCCGCGGGGAATCGCTCGTTTCAGATCAGGAGTATGACGCTCTCTATGGTGAGCTTGTCAAACTGGAGAAGGAAAATCCTGAATTTTTCTCTCCGGATTCTCCAACGATGCGGGTCGGAAGTGATCTTACAAAAGAATTTCCTAAGGTTCGCCACAGTATTCCCATGATGAGTATTGAAAACACATACTCCGAAGAGCAACTCAGGAATTGGATCGAGCGAAATAGAAAAGAGATTTTAAACCAGCACCTCTCCTTTGTGGGTGAAGTAAAAGTTGACGGGGTGGCATCATCTCTTATATATGAGGACGGCAGTTTTGTCAGGGCAGTGACCAGAGGGGACGGGACCATTGGTGATGAGGTCACCGCCAATATCAGGACCATAAAGAGTATCCCATTGAAGGTAAACTACAGCGGGAGTTTTGAGGTACGCGGCGAAGTTTACATGACTTTTCAGGCTTTTTCCAAGCTCAATGAATCGATGGTTGAAAACGGCTTGAAACCGATGCAGAATCCACGTAATACTACTGCCGGTACTCTGAAGCTTCAGGACTCAAGCGAGGTTGCCCGCAGGAATCTGAGTTTTACAGCTTATTCTCTGATCGACCAGCAGCACAGTTCAAGCCATTTTGAAAATCTGCAGTTTCTTTCTGAGCAGGGATTTCCCACTGTGATTCACTCTCCTGTTTTAAACTCGACAGAAGAGATTCTGGAGTTTTGCAGAGAATGGGAAAATGATCGCCATCAGTTGCCTTTTCCTGTTGATGGTGTTGTGATCAAAGTAAACAGTTTTTCTCATCGGGAAACTCTTGGCACCACTGCAAAATCGCCAAGGTGGGTTATAGCCTATAAATATAAGCCTGAATCTGCTATAACCCAGGTGGAGAAAATTGAAGCGAATGTGGGAAGAACAGGGGTGGTTACACCGATTGCCCGTCTTACTCCGGTTTTCCTGGCTGGAACAACCATCAAAAACGCCACTCTTCACAACTACGATGAAATAGAGAGACTGGGGGTTAGAGAGGGCGATTATGTACAGATAGAGAAGGGTGGAGAAATTATTCCGAAAGTGGTTTCGGTGATTATTGATAAGCGTAGTCCTGAATCACACCCATTTCAGCCTCCCTCACGATGTCCCTCCTGCGGTTCTCTTCTTGGTAAACTGGAAGGTGAAGTGGCACTGAGATGTTTTAACGCTTCGTGCCCTGCTCAGAGAAAAGCATCTCTTGAGCATTTCGTATCACGCTCCGCGATGGATATCCGTCATGTGGGTCCATCACTTGTCGAGCACCTGCTTAAATGGGGACTTGTGGAGAATGTGGCTGATCTTTATGAGTTAACGGTTGATAAACTGACCGGACTGGAGAGAATGGGGCAGAAATCGGCTTCCAATGTGATAGAATCGATTCAGAAATCAAAAAACAACAGTCTTGATAAACTGCTTCACGGACTGGGGATAAGGATGGTAGGTGCACAGGCTGCCAAGGTCCTGGCGTACAATATATCAGATATTTCAGATTTATTTGAGATGTCTGTTGAGGATTTGCAGAAAATAGAGACAATCGGCCCGGCAATGGCTCAGAGCATAAGAATGTACTTTGACAGGGAGGAAAACATTACGCTTGTCAAAAGATTGGCCAGTCTCGATGTGAATACAAAAGGTATCAGTGCGCCCAAAGAAGGGAAATTCAGCGAGAAAGTTTTTGTGCTGACCGGAACACTCGATCACTATACAAGAGATAAAGCGAAAGAAGAGATTGAGGCCAGAGGTGGAAAGGTCACAAACAGTGTGAGTAAAAATACCGATTATGTAGTTGCGGGAGCAGAAGCGGGGTCCAAGCTTGAAAAAGCAAAGAAACTCGGGGTAAAAATCATCGATGAAGCGGAATTTATTGAATTGCTTGGAATTATGCCCGAATAAATTAGACTGTGTATATTTAATAAGCACATTGCTGGCTGGTTCCCGGATGTAAGGATGCAGGGAATCGATTGCAAATTGGAGGTTTGCCTTGACCATAATTAAGATATCGGGCCTGAAGAAGAACTATCCTCTGGGGAACACAACAGTGCATGCTCTCAGAGGAATCGATCTGGAAATAAAAAAGGGAGATCTACTTAGCATAATAGGGCCCTCAGGAAGTGGAAAGACAACACTGCTGAATATTATTGGATGTATAGATCGGGCCAGCGAGGGAAGTGTGATTATTGGACAGAAAGATATAAGTACCCTCAATGACAGAGAGATTACCGATCTCAGGCTCCACAAGATCGGGTTTATTTTTCAGACATTCAATCTTATCCCGGTACTCAATGCTCAGGAGAATGTCGAATTTCCTCTTCTTCTCATGAAGAAACATACATCAGGTGAGGTTCAGAGGAGAGTTGAGAAACTTATAGAGGAGGTGGGTCTGAAGGAGTATAGAAAGCACAGACCTGCAGAGCTCTCCGGCGGCCAGCGGCAAAGAGTTGCCATCGCAAGGGCTCTTGTTACCAGCCCTGATATTGTTTTGGCTGATGAGCCTACTGCCAACCTTGACTCAGTTACAGGTGAATCCATCCTTGAATTGATGAAGAAGATGAATGAAATAGAAAAAACTACATTCATCTTTTCTACGCATGACCCCAATGTGATGAAGTATGCCAGGAAAGTGGTAAAGATCAAGGATGGTCTGATCGCTGAAGAGGCAGCTTCATGAAACTTATTATCAAGATTGCATGGCGCAATATCATGCGTCATCGTGGAAAAAGCCTGGTGATAGGAGCGATACTTTTTCTGGGGGCATTTCTGATGACCATTGGAAACGGTGTGATCTCCGGTATGGACAGAGGCTTGCAGAAAAACATCGTGGAGGGCTTTACCGGAGATATTGTCCTGATTTCTGATAAACAGGAGTCAGACAATGTTTTTTTCGAATTCATGGGCAAGGCTGTCGAACCGGTTTATGACTTTGTAAAGGTTAAAAGGGTGCTCAGTGAACAGGACTGTATCCATTCTTTTGTCCCTGTCGGTAAAAACATGGTAATGGTCCTTAACGATGTGGAAGATGGGGCTCCCGGGTACTGTTCTGTGTTAGGTGTTGATTTCGGGCGATACCTGGAGGTCTTCCCTGACAATATAATACCGATTGAGGGACGGCTTCCTGAATCAGGTGAACAGGGAGCAGTCATCCCAACAGGTTCCCGGAAGGCGTTTTTTGACCAGATGGGAATCTGGTATATACCTCAGGGTGAGGTACTCAGAGATGAAAACCTGATTGAAGAGGCAAAAGAGAATATTGCTGAATTAAAATACAGTGACAATATAGCATTCATGGGTTTCAGTACAGATAATTCCACTTCAGATATTCGCCTCAGTATAAAAGGGATTATAAAGTATCGTGCTCTCAATAAAATCTGGGGTGATTTTGTCCTGATGGATATTGAATCTTTTCGTCAGTGTCAGGGCTATTTTACTTCTCTTGACAATTCGGTAGAACTTTCTGATGAGGAAAAGCAGCTTCTGGAACTTGGAAGTAATGAACTGGAGGCGCTGTTTTCTGATGATGCGCTGATTGAAGATCAGAGTGAACCTGATGTTATTCAGAATAATACAGAAGACAGTTTTGTTCAGACACAGGAAAAATCAAAGACAACTGACATCGATGAAGGTGTTTACAATCTGGTTCTGGTCCGTCTGAAAGATGGTGTGAATAAGGAAAAGTCACTGAAGAGTATCGATGCTGCACTTGTAAAAGAAAAACTGGGTGTTAAGGCTGTTCCCTGGAAAAAAGCTGTAGGTACAATAGGAAGTACGGCTGTGATTGTGAAAAGCGCACTGTTTGTTTTCGTGATGCTTCTCTTTTTTGTGGCAATAATAATAATTGTAAACACTCTCAGTATGGCCGCGCTTGAGAGAACCTCCGAGATTGGTATGATGAGGGCAGTGGGAGCAAGAAAAATCTTTATCAGAATGATGTTTCTGGGGGAAACCGGGATCCTCTCATTTGTCTTCGGGGGAGGCGGGATACTTGCCGGAATAGTGATTGTAAACATCATATCTGCTCTTAAAATCAAATCCGGTAATGATGTAATCCAGTTGCTGTTTGGGGGAGACACATTCAGCCCTCTGTTAAGTATGCCTGATATCGGACTGGCCGTTCTTCAGCTTGTGTTTGTCACATTTATAGCGGTACTTTATCCATTGAAAGTCGCCGGCAGTATTACGCCTCTTGATGCCATATCGAGAGAATAGGTAGAAGCATGAATTTTATTTTTAAAATCAGCCTGAGAAATCTTTTGCGTCAAAAGAGAAGGAATATTCTTCTTGGGACAGCAATTGCACTCGGGACAGCAATTCTTATAATTGCGTATGGATTTTCTCATGGAATTTCCGATAACTTGTTTAACAGAATTGTTGTTTATGTTTCCGGGCATATAGGAATCGCGTTTTCTGAGAACGGCAATCTAAATAAGCAGGTATTTCACGATGGTCCTGGGATTAAGGAAATCATAAAAAGAGAAATCCCTGATATCATAAAAGTGGAAGAGGGGACCTGGGTATTTTGCAGAGCGGTTGGCAATGGAAAATCTGATAATATAGTGATGATTGGATTGGATCTTGATGAGACCGGAGATGAAAAAACACAGCAGCAGGATGCTGATAATTTCAAGATAATAGATGGGCGATTTGAGGATCTTGGAAATAACTCAATGGAGAATCCGGTCTTTCTTGCAAAGGAAAAAGCTGCCTTCCTGAACGTGAAAAAAGGGGATGTGCTGAGGGTAAGATACCGCAATATTAATGGTCAGGATCAGTCTGCAAGATTGACAGTAGCTGGTATATTCCTGCCGGCCAACATGTTTATGACAGCACCAGTTTTTCTGGAATTGAATAACCTGAAAAAACTGATGGGGTATGCATCGAACGATGTTGGTCAGCTTTTCATAACCATTAAAAATCCTAAGAAAAATGCGATAAAGTTTGCTGAGAAACTGCATGCAGCTTTGAAACCGGACCTGGCAAGAATAGATGGATATCTCTTAAACAGAAATGATTCTGTACCTGTCACTATGCTGGGTTATAAAACCGATTCTGTATCTCTTGCGCTGATAAGGAAGAATATCACTGCAGACAGTAAAGTAGACAGAAACGGGTGTTTTATTGGTGACTCTCTGGCCTCAGCTCTGGGTATTGTGCCAGGCACTGTCTGCCAAATTTCTTATAAATCAAAGCATCAGGAAAAATCTCCTGGTTCTGCTTCGATCAAGGCTACGGCTGTATTCTCAGGTGGAGTTCTTCCCGGTAATGTTATTCTGCTTAATGATGATGAGTTTTACAAGGTGTATTATTCAGGATGGCCTTTGAAGGAAAAAGATTCCAGGTGGCACAGCATATCATCCTCCAATCCTTTATTCCCTGTACTATCAGAAGAGTGGACACTTTTTCCAAGGGCTAAAACTACCGATGAACTTGCCAGACTGCAAAAGGAAATCAGCAGCAAAAAGGCCAGAGGCACATCGGTTGATGTGCGTACAATGTATGAGAGCGCAAGTGCGGTTCTAAGCCTTGAATATGCTCTGCACTCTATTACCATAGTGGCTGTCATGGTACTTTTTTTCATTATATTGATTGGTGTGATCAATACTCTTCGTATGACTGTAAGGGAACGCACAAGAGAGATTGGAACAATAAGGGCCATTGGAATGCAGAAAAGTGATGTCATGATTTCTTTTATCCTGGAGACTTTTTTCCTCACTCTCTTTTCGTCACTTACAGGTACAGTCCTGGCCTTTATTGCCATGAAGGTTCTTACCATGTTTAGAATTGATGCTGCGGGAAATCCGGTCGGTATGATGCTTGTAAATGAGCGGCTTTACTTCGTACCGGTTCTGTCCAGTGTTATCCTTTTTATTTGTCTCATAATAGCCATAGCCGTTGTAACTGCTTTTTTCCCTGCAAGGAAAGCCGCGAACCTTTCAGCAGCCGAGGCATTGAGGCACTTCGATTGAGGAAAAATATGAACCGTTGGTTATTAATCATTCTTTCTGCTTTCTGTACTGTTAATGCTTTGCCGAAGATAGACAGCCTTCTACAAGCAATGGATTACAGCTACAGTATGGATATCGATGTAAAAGCGAAAGTGAAGATTACCCAGCAGAAAAGCGGTCAGGGAACAAAAAAAATGGAGATGCTTTATTATCGCAGGGATGCATCCAATTCTTTTCTTATTGTCATGACTGAACCTCCTGCTGAAAAAGGAAATGGATATCTCCGTGTTGGAGATAATTTCTGGATGTACAGGAAAAACACAGGCACTTTTCAAAAGATTAACCGCGATGAGAGTATCGGAGGAACCGATCTAAAGGGGGATGATCTAGAGGAAAGAAAACGGACTGAAATGTATGTGCCTGCAAAAGATTCTGCAGGAAAAGAATTGATTTCAGAGGATACTCTGGGAGAGGTAAAAGTTTACAGGTTTGAGATCAGAGCAAAGGTAAACGATGTCGATTATCCCAGAAAAGTCTATTGGATCAGAAGAGATAACGGACTGATTCTTAAAGAGGAATCATATTCTCTTTCAGGAACTCTTATGCAGACAACCTATTTCCTGAAATACAGAAAAATGCGAAAAACAATGATCCCTGTAAAACAGCTTTTTGTCGATGAGTTTGAAAAAGGAAATAAAACCGTATTGGAAATTTCGGATATATCGACTGAGAAACTGAATGATTCAACCTTTACAAAAGCGTATCTTGAAAACCTGAACAAAAGATAATAATCAGGAGTTCAGGATATTAATAAGTCTTCTGGTCTGGCGCTTGATCCGGTGGCGGGAAGCATTTCTGAATGCTCTGAGGCTTATTTCTCTGAAAATCCCGGGATTTTTATACACAGAGATAATTTTCTGTGCGTCTTCTTCAAAATTAACACCACTTAACAGGATGCCACTTCTGGAGCCGGAAAGCGTTTCCCGGCTGGAAGGGATATCTGTCGCAAATACCATCATACCTTCACTTTGTGCCTCAAGAATCGCGAAAGAACGCCCTCCCTCATATCGTGAGGTAGACAAGAGAAAAGGACAGGTCTGATACCACCTGGCCATTTTATCCGGCGATTCTCTTTCAACGATGTAAATGGAGTCTCCCAGGGCTGAAAGCAGATTTTGCTTCGATTCAGGAACCGGACCCGTTCCGACCAGAAAAAGTCTGGCCTCAGGATTGTCGCGAAGAATTATTCCGAATAACTGAACTCCGTACTCGAGATTTTTCTTCCAGGTAAATCCCCCGACCATGAGAAAGCTGGGAGGGAGGTAATCCTGTGACTGCCAGAAAGGAGAGGGCGGCAGTAGAATGCCATTGGGAACTACTCTGAGTTTTCCGGAGGATGAAGGGTATTTACGAGCAATCCATTGTGCCTCCTCAAGGGTTCCGCAGACACATAAAGATGAAAGTCTCAGAGAGAGGCGCAGAAGAGGAAATCGAAAAAGGCGTGCTTTCCAGCTTGTTCTGCTGGTGATTATTGACAATGGAAGTCTGTGCTCGAGTTCATATACTTTCTCTTCCCAGCCATGATTAAATAAAATCACCTTTGTTTTAAAATTGAATAATCTTGAAACAAATGCGCAAAAGACACCATCTGTTGACCTTGCGATAATCCGATCGGGACGATTGGAGAAGGCAAGCAGAAGAGAGAGCGCTGCTTTAATCGCAAATATAAGGTAGTTTTCCTCCATGGCTGATTCAACATGGAACATCTTTACACTGTGACCAGATTTCTTTAATCCCTCAGCCAGATTGTTTATCGACCTGTTGACACCCCCGGTTGAGGATCTCCTTATCGCTGTGACAAACCAGATTTTCACAATTCAGCCTCCGGACTGGTTCTGAATAATTCCCATGTAATTGGCTTGTGAGGAAGCAGTTTCAATAGTTTTTCCAGGTTCCTGAAATCATCTTTAGCCTCCTCCTGAATGTGCAGTGTAAGGCATACTAATCCCCGTAATTGGTTAGTCAGTACTCCGGATTTCAGGATGGATCGTGCGCTGCCACAAAAAGGGTGAAATGAGGGGAAATACCAGGTTCCGGAAATAGCGATCGGGCCGATAATTCTTTCCGTAAAGCGCGCGGTTTCAGGCCCACCGCAGATTACTTTGAAATGCTTTGATAATTGTACTATCTGTTCAGGACCGATAGCGTTATATGGTGGAACAAGAATCCATGGTGTTTCAACACCAGATTCATTGATTTTCATGAGACGGGATGTGAATTCAGGGAAATTGATTTGAAGAAGTTCACTTTTAAAGGGGCCGAATCTGCCCTGATGGGAAAAACCATGGAGACCAATTGCAGCTCCGCTTTTCCTGAGCAATTGCAGAAGTGAGGCATTTTTACGATCTGAGAGATCGCTGCCGGTTACAGCAGCCAGAAAAGGCGTATTGGTATTTGACATCAGATCACAGAGTCTGTATACAGGATCTTTGTTATCCAGGAAAATGTCATCTATCCTGAGAAATATTCCGGTTTTAACAGATGGTGATTTCCGGGAAATCCGTGAAAGAACAATTCTTGAATCGTAAACTGGTTTCCGTCTGAGTTTGAAAAATAAAGACCTTACAGGTGAAGAGGGCAGTCTCATGTCTTCGATGTTCAGGCTATTTATTCCCCAAAAACAGGCAGTTCTCTTTATGTCAATACGATTATTGACAATTCCTGTCCCCCTGGAAATCCATTCTGATAAAAACCGGGGGGCAAGAAGCAATGCGGTGAACTGTTCAAATAAACTGCTTTTTATCAGGCAGGTGGTCTCTATCGGATGTCTAAGAAGGACATTTAACTGTCGCCGGCGAAGGTCATTGATGATATTTCTGCACAGTATCGAAAGATAAGTGCCCCAAAAAGAAGGTGCTCTGCGGAAAAGATGGTACCTGTCAGGATGTTTACGGTAAAAATAGAACTCTGCTTTTAGCAGTCCGGATATCCTTTGGGGAGCCAGCTTAATATGTCTGAACAGGTTGACTTTACGCGGAAGGTGGGTTACAC
>JAAYIG010000203.1 GCA_012523595.1 Fibrobacter sp. | reverse complement strand
TTTACGGCACGTATATCCGCCCCGGAATCCATCAGATGCGTTGCAAATGAGTGACGAAGAACATGAGGGCTTCGCTTTTTCTGCGTGCTCACGTCCAGAAGTCCCTTTTCCACAATTCGCTCTATCTGCCTTCGGGACAAGCGCTTACCCTCTTTATTGATGAAAATCGGACTGGAAGAAGTCACTTCAGCCGGATAGAACCGGGAATATTTCCGGAGTGCTTCTACTGCGGATGAAGTAAGAGGTACTATGCGCTCCTTTTTCCCTTTTCCCAGCACTCTTACGGTTTCTCCTCGCATGTCTATGGAATCGAAATTCAAACCGTGAAGCTCAGAAAGACGTATTCCGCTTCCATAAAAAAACTCCATTACCGTAAAATTTCGCAGGGTTTCAAACTTATTCTCTGAAGGGGGTTTTATCTTCCCGGTCTGTTTCTGGGTAAGGAAGACAGGGAGCGGTTTATCAAGTTTTGGTGTAGACACCGCTTTAGACGGGTTGGTCTGAAGAAGACCTTTGCGCACACAAAATCTGGAGAAACTTTTCAGGGCAGCGATTTTTCTGGCAATTGAGCGGGGGCGCTGTCCCATGTTGCTTAATTGAAACATAAAAGTCCTGAAGTTCTGTTTCCGCATTGCGCCCTCAACTGTGAGAACGATATTTTTCTCCTTCAGGAATTGAAGAAATTGCAGGAGATCCCGGTTGTAGGCTTCGATAGTATGTTTAGAAAAGCCCCGTTCTTTTTCTACATACTCCAGGAATTTTTTAATCGTTTTATTTAGTTCTGATTCCATTACCTGTTCCCTGAAACACCGAATAATAAACTATATTTAGAAATCTATCGGAAAAAGGAGAAACAGTGGTAAAAGGGATTATTCTGGCAGGCGGATCAGGTACAAGGTTATATCCGGTAACCATAGCTGTGAGTAAGCAGTTGATGCCTGTTTATGATAAGCCGATGGTTTATTACCCACTCTCGATTCTGATGCTTGCCGGAATAAGGGAAATCCTTGTTATTACAACTCCTGAAGACGCCGGGAGTTTCAAGAAGCTTCTGGGGGATGGTTCGCAGTGGGGTATTTCGCTCCAGTACGCCCAACAGCAAAAGCCCGATGGGCTTGCACAAGCTCTGATCATTGGGCGGGAGTTTATCGGCAATGACAGGGTCGCTCTCATTCTGGGTGATAATATATTCTGGGGCCATGGACTTGTCTCCAACCTCAAGCTGGGTGTAAATCAGCCATGCGGAGCTACTATTTTTGCCTATCAGGTAAACGACCCCCACAGGTACGGGGTAGTCGAACTGGACAAGGACGGCAGAGTCTGCAGCCTCGTAGAGAAACCCTCAGCTCCCAGGTCTAATCTGGCTGTGACGGGTCTCTATTTTTACGACTCCCGGGCTCCTGAAATCGCCGCATCTCTTAAATTCTCACCACGGGGTGAACTGGAAATAACAGATCTGAACAAGGCTTATCTGGAGCTTGGGGAGCTTGAAGCAGTGCTGCTGGGGCGGGGAATAGCCTGGCTTGATACCGGTACACATGAATCTATGCTTCAGGCATCGGAGTTTGTGGAGATGATCCAATCGAGGCAGGGACTGAAGGTTTCAAGCCCAGAGGAGATAGCATTTCGACAGGGGTATATCACGGCTGACCAGCTCTTTGAACTGGCTCGCCCGATGGAAAAAAACAGTTACGGAAAGTATCTTATGGACCTGGTGATCCGTTCCGGAGTAACGGCAAATCCGGGCACCAAGTAAAGTATTGTCAGGCAGTCAGGACAGCAATGGAGTTCATACAAACCGCTTTTGAAGGGCTTTTTCTGATCAAGCCCGCAGTTTTCAGAGATCACAGAGGCTTTTTTCTTGAATCCTGGTCAAAGGAAAGTTTTCTTTCAGCCGGAATCGATGCTGACTTTGTTCAGGATAATCATTCAATGTCGTTGAAAAAAGGAGTTCTCAGAGGACTTCATTTCCAGGATCCGCCTTTTGCTCAGGCAAAGCTCGTTCGAGTAATAAGGGGCGCTGTCTATGATGTAGCAGTAGACATCAGAAGGGAATCACCGACTTTTGGTAAATGGCTGGCTTATGAACTGAGTGCGGAGAATTTTCTCATGATGTACATTCCCAGAGGTTTCGCTCATGGCTTCTGCACACTGACTCCTGATACCGAGTTTCTGTATAAAGTTGATAATCCTTATTCACCGAAGCATGACAGGGGTGTACGGTGGGATGACCGTGACCTTGGAATCACCTGGCCTGTGCAGGACCCTGTAATTTCAGATAAAGACGCCAGACTTCCTTACTTTAGGGAAATAACCTCACCGTTTTAAATGATGGAAAACAGAAGGCATTCCAGACCGCCGCTCCACAGAACCATAGCAGCATCAATTGGCTATTCGGTTTATTTTCTTTCTTGTGCCTTTTATTTTCTGCTCTCACCTCTGTTTCTGCTGCTGTCATTCAACCCTGCTTTGATGCGCAGGGCATCAAAGTCTGCTAATAACCTGTTTCTTTTTTTCCTTACCAGGATATTTCTTCCTTCACTTCGCATTTACAAAATTGTTGAGGAACCGTCGTTTGAAAGCCTGGAGAAAGATTCTCCGGCGATTTTTGTGGCAAATCACAGAAGTCGTCTCGACGGACCCATGCTTCTTCCACTGTTGAAAAACACAGGAGTACTGATGAAGACAAGTTATGCACGCATGCCTGTGTTTTCCTTTTTTGTCAAACACCTGGATTTTGTGAGTGTAGACTCGGAATCGGTTGCTAATCTGGCTGCGGCAATTAAGAGATGCAAGGAACTGTTCAGAAATGGTTCCCGTCTGCTGATCTTTCCTGAAGGTGCACGCTCCCGCTCTGCACGGATGTTGCCATTCAAGGATCTGGCGTTTCGCCTTTCAGCGGAAACCGGTTTCCCGGTTGTACCTCTGATCGTACACTGCGATCATCCATTTATGGCAAAAATGCCTGGAAGCCTGGTGCCGCCTTTCAGGATGAAGTTTGTTGTCAGGAGCCTGCCTCCGATGCTGCCGGAAGAGAATGAAAGACCATCAGATTTTGCAGAAAGGGTGAGGAGAAGGATGGCTGAAGAGATACGAATTCTTGACAAAGGAACTGTCTGGGAAATCAAATCCGGCAAGGAGCGAGCAAGATGAAAGAAGCAAAATATGATCTTGATCAGATTCTTAAAATCCTCCCGCACCGCCCGCCTTTTCTGTTTGTTGACCGGGTGATAAAACTCATTCCCGATCAACTGATAGTTGCCGAGAGGGAGATTCGTCCTGACGAACCGCATTTTGCCGGCCACTTCCCTGGAACACCAATTATGCCGGGGGTACTTGTCACCGATGCCCTGGCGCAGACAAGCGGCCTGCTCTGGGGATTCTCCAGAATAGAAAAAGGGATAGAACCATCAGGAAAACCGGAGATCTTTTTCCTTGCCGCAGCCAGCATGAAATACACTCATCCTGCTTCTCCGGGTGATACTCTCCGTATGACTTCACTTCCGGACCGCGCCTTCGGTTCTCTTCTGTCATATACGGTAGAAGCTTCTGCGGGAAGAAATCTGATCGCAAAAGGAACTTTGACACTTGCAATAAAGGACCTCAATTGAAGCTGCTCATTCTCAAGTCTAATCCCAGAAAAGAAGGCTTTACAGAACATTGCGTAAAGTTGTTTATCGAGGGTGTAAAAGACGCCGGGGTTGATCCGGAGATAATCGACCTCACCAGTATTAGTATGGATAGTTGCAAGGGATGCTTCAAATGCTGGACAGTTACTCCGGGAAAATGTGTCCAGGAAGATGACGTTGCCGGATTGCTGCAGAAATTTCTTGAATGTGAGGGCATTGTGATGGCTTCCCCGCTGTATGCTTACGCTGTAAGCAGCAGCCTTAAGAAATTCCTGGAGCGCACACTTCCTCTCCTTGCTCCGGGAGTAAATCTCAATGATGCCGGCAGAGACCATAACAAGCTTAGATATCCGGATAAGGGACCCCGTAAAATGGCTGTGATTCTTGCCGGTGGCCTGAAGGATTCAAGCCACTGCGCAGGAGCTGTTGAATCACTGCGGCTTTATGCTGAGGGTTTCGGGATGGAGTTCTGCGGGGCGCTCATTCGTCCAGAATCGTTTTTTATCCAGTTTGTTGATACCAAACCCAGAACGATCAAGACAATTGAGACCGCTTTTGTGAAAGCCGGAAGAGTTTTTGCCACAGAGGGAATGATAGGGGAGACGATCAGGCATGAGGTCAATCTGCCGCTTGCACCTGACCTCAAAGTCTTTGAAAACTACTCCAATGTCTACTGGGAATATGCAAGCAAGGGATATGACATGGAGGAACTTCGCAGGTTGACCGAAGATGATATCCGCATTATGATAAGCGAAATGGCTCTGAATTTCGATCCTGTCATTACCAGGGATGTCCGCAATGTGATCCAGTTCAGTTTTCCTGACAAGGGGATGGATTTTTATTTGAAACTGGACATGGGGAAGTGTACTCATGGAAACACAGCACATGATTCCCCGGATCTGACTATTATCTGTTCAAGTGTGGTCTGGACCGAGATAGTCCACAGGAAAAAGGATCCATTGAAGGCCTTGACAACAAGGGAGCTGGTTCTTAAAGGTGATAGATCTCTTTTTCGTAAACTGCCGAGATATTTTCCACCACCGAGCAGTTAATCAGGCGGCCTTTTTACCATTCAGGGCTGAAGTATCTGGTGGAGCCGCAGAAATGATCCTTTCGATTTCCCCGTGTTCCAGAGTTTCGTGTTCCAGAAGGGAAGCGGCGAGGAGATCCAGTTTGCCACGATTTTGAGACAGGATTTCCAGGGCGCGGTTTTCCTGCTCAAGGATGATTCGCTGGACTTCCTCGTCAATGATTCTTGCCGTATATTCGCTGAAATCGCGAGGTTGGGCGAGCTCTTTTCCCAGAAAAGGATGCTCTTCCGCCTGGTTGAAGGTAGCCGGGCCAAGCTTGTCGCTCATACCCCATTGACAAACCATCTTTCGTGCGATCAGAGTGACCTGTTTGAGATCTTCGGCTGCTCCGTTTGTCAATTCATCGTAAACCAGTTTCTCAGATGCCCGTCCGCCCAGGGCCACAGCTATACGGGCAAGGAGATATTTACGGGAGAAATTAGACCGGTCAGCATCAGGAATCTGCTCTGTTGCACCCAGCGCCCGTCCCCTGGCAATTATTGTCACCTTCTGCAGCGGGTCGGTTTCAGGAAGAAGCTTTGCCATTAGTGCATGCCCTGCTTCATGATATGCCACTACCTCCCTGTCACGTTCACTGAGTTTATCTTCCCTTTCTGCTCCAAGCAGGATTTTATCCTGGGCTTCCTCGAAATCTCTGAATTCAACTTTGGATTTTCCTTTGCGCCCCGCAAGCAATGCCGCCTCATTGACCAGATTCCTAAGATCGGCTCCTGAGAAGCCCACTGTACGAGCAGCGATATTCTCCATCTTTACCGAACTGTCAAGAGGAACATTCTGGGCATGAATTTTAAGAATCTCCACACGGGCGCTTTTCTGAGGCAGATCGAGGGTTATCTGTCTGTCAAACCGACCGGGACGGGTAAGGGCAGGATCAAGCACATCGGGCCTGTTTGTAGCCGCTATTACTACCACTGATTCATGCGCCTCAAAACCATCCATTTCAGTGAGAATCTGATTGAGTGTCTGTTCCCTTTCATCATGACTGCCCCCCAGACCTGTTCCACGCACCCTTCCCACTGAGTCAAGCTCATCAATGAAAATAATGGCAGGGTGCTCTTTTTTTGCGTTCTCAAACATGTCTCTTACTCTCGATGCACCCACTCCTACAAACATCTCTATAAATTCAGAGCCGCTGGTGCTGAAAAACGGCACTCCCGCTTCACCTGCAGTAGCCCTGGCCAGGAGAGTCTTACCTGTTCCCGGAGGACCCATAAGAAGCACTCCCTTGGGGATTGTGGCTCCAAGGGCGGTAAATTTCCTTGGATCTTTAAGGTATTCGACAATCTCCTGCAGATCAAGCTTGGCATTTGAGAGTCCGGCCACATCGGCGTACTTAACAGATGACATCTCCTTGCGAAATCGTTTTGCTCTCGACTTGCCGATCCCGAAGATTCCTGTCCCAGGCATGCCTTTCATCTGACTCGACAAACGCTTCCCGGCCCAGACAAAGTATCCTACGAGAAAAAGCCAGGGGAAAAGAAGCACTATTAAACTCATCCACCACGATGCCCCATCGGCATTCTCCGCCTGAATAATAACCCCGTTTTCCTCCAGAAGCTCTATCAATCCCGCATCATCGAGCGACGGCATCACTGTGGAGAAATATGCGTAAGATATTGAATCGGCACCAACATAATTCCCCTCGAAATTTCCAAGTACCTCCCTTCCCCTGAACACCACCTCCTTGACATTACCATCCCGCAACTGCTGCTTGAAAACAGAATAGGGAATAGCAATCCTCTCTTTTACAGAAAAGGAGCCGAAAATATAGAAAAACAGTATGGTAAGAATAGTACCCCATACGAGAAATCTCCAGAAAGAAAACTTCATCTCCGGCTGCCCTGGACTGGTTGGTTTCTCTGCCATGCTTTTGCCTTTTTCAGGGTGGATATCTTCTTTTCTTTTAAGAAGCAAACAACATGCCTCGGCAACAATCACTTATTCTTGTTAAAACTCTTTGGTTCCGCTCAGGACTGCAGGTCTCTGACCCACCTTATTATCCAGTCCTTTACATCCTCGTAAACCTCCTGCGATACCTCATCGAGACTGTGTGACCCACGGTAGATTTTAAGCCTGCGGGGCTCCCTGGAAAGAGAGAGAATATGTTCTGATGAGGATGGAGGGATTATCTTATCCTCCGACCCGTGAATCAGAAGCAGTGCACATCTGGGACCAAGTTCCGAGGCTGATCCGGCACCATAGCTCTGTGATGAAAGAGCGACAACGGCTGACACGGATGTGTGCATCGATGCGGCCCTGATCACTACCGCTCCCCCGAAAGAATGACCGATAAGCCCTATGGAGTCGATGCTCAGGGAGCGAAGAAACGAAATCCCCGCTGCCACATCGTAAACTGAATCATCGAAATTGTGAGAATTACGGAACTGTATTCGTAAACTGGAAAATCCCTCGTCAAGAAGATCCGCTCCCAGCCTGTGGTAAAGACCCCTCGCCGGAGTATCAAAATCTCCTCCTGCCCCTCCCACCATTATGGAAGCCATCTTCGTCTCCGCAAGGGAGTAAAAACGGGTCTTTATCTCTCCCCGGGGGGTAACAAGTATAACCTCCTCATACCCCTCCGCAGATATTTCTCCCCTTATAACCTCAAGAATTGTTGCAGGCTGAACCTCATCTCCATTCTCATAACTGTCTTCCATAGTAAAAGCCCCTCCTTCTTTTATATTGAAGCAAATAGACTACCGGAAAAAGTGCGCCCTTAAAGGAGAATTCATCATGAAAACCACTCCTGCCAGAGAGCAACTGCTTGAAGCCAGAAATAAAACGGTCAGTGATATAATCGCTGCTGGTCTCAAGGTCCTTTTCTGCGGAATCAACCCGGGACTCTACTCCGCAGCGGTAAATCACCATTTCGCACGCCCGGGAAACCGGTTCTGGCCTGCTCTTTATCGCTCCGGTTTCACCCCTCGCCTCTATCATCCATCAGAGGGAAACCTCCTCCTTTCATCAAAACTGGGAATCACCAACATCGTTGCCAGAGCTACAGCCAGTGCCGATGAAATAAGCAGAGAAGAACTGGAAGAGGGGGGAAGGAGACTGGCAGAGAAGGTAAAAAGGTATAAACCTAAAGCTGTGGCGATTCTGGGCCTGGGGGCCTATAGAAGCGCTTTTCACAACCCGATGGCCCGACTGGGACTTCAGGAGACAAAACTGGGGGATACTCCAGTCTGGGTTCTTCCAAACCCCAGCGGCATCAACACACGTTACAGAATAGAGGACCTCGTAAGATGTATGGAGATGTTGCGTAAGTGGGTTGAAGAGATTTCGCGTGGAAATTTCTGATCTTTGTCCTCTGATAACTGGATTCCTGTTTTCACAGGCATGACACCTTGGGGCTACATTGATTCCTCATATACACTTTCTCTCCTTTAAGTGCCATTCCTGTGAAAATAGGAATCCAGAATTATCCTCCAGATCCTCTAGCACTTCTCCTCTCCCGGGAAGCGGGGACGAGGGTCGCGCGAACCTTCAGAAGGTATTCTCCATGCGGGATATTCCCGTTCAATAGAGACAGTCTTCTGTTGTTTAACAATGTCAAGCATTTCGAGTAATCTCTGATCGACCCGCCAGTGGAAAGTATCCTGCTTGTCAATATTTCCCGCAGGCGTTCCTGTCAAAAGCTCGATCGCCTCATCGACATCCTTTACTGCCCAGATATGAAATCTGCCGTCACGCATGGCATCGAGAATCTCATGTCTCAGCACCAGATGCCTTACATTGGACTGGGGGATGCATACGCCCTGGTTACCTGTGAGTCCTATCTGTTTGCAAACCTCATAGAACCCCTCTACCTTCTGAGTAACTCCTCCCACAGCTTGAATCTGCCCCCACTGGTTGACAGAACCGGTAATGGCGATGTCCTGACGAAGCGGGATGCCGGCAAAGGCGCTGAGAAGGCAGACCAGTTCCGCTACTGTCGCGCTGTCTCCCTCTATCAAACCATAACTCTGCTCCATCGCCAGGCTGGCAGAAAGGGACAAGGGGTGCTTTGAGGCATATTTGTTTCTCATGTAGCCTTCCAGAATAAGAATCGCCTTATCAAAGCTGCTGCCGCTGAGATGACTTTCCCGTTCGATATTTATGATTCCTGCTGCTCCTACACCTACACTGGCTGTTATCCTGGATGGCCTTCCAAAAGCGTAATCTCCCAGTTGAATTATACTGAGACCATTTGCCTGCCCAATCCTTAAACCATCAACACCTATAAGCAGCGTTCCATTGGCGATTAACTCCCGCATCTTCTCTGCAATAAGATTGGAGCGGTAAATCTTCTCTTCCACTGCCTTTCTTACATGCTGAACACCTACCATTTGAGCAGATTCTTTCCGGGCCCAGAAATCTGATTCACGGATGATATCCGCGACCCGGCTCAGTTCTGAGGTGATTTTTTCCTTTTCTCCGGCCAGCCTTGCTCCGATTTTGACAATCTCAGCTACGGCATGGGGATCAAAGGAGAGAGTGGAGTGTTTTTTCCTTTGCGATTGAACGAAACGGCCTATTAGAAGCTCAGGGTTATTTATCTGGTCCAGTTCGGGTGCAAACTCCGCCTTTACCTTGAAGAGTTCCGGAAAATCTTCATCGTAAAGCTGAAGCAGGTGATAGATAAGGGGGGTCCCAACCACAACAAGCTTGACCTTTATCTGAATGGGCTCGGGGCGCAGCGATGAAGTGGAGAAGACACCGAAAGGATCGTAAATGTGGTACTCCAGTTCACCGCTCTTCAGTGTGCTTTTCAGCTCTTTCCAGACAAGAGGCTCTATCAGTGCCTCCATGAGGTTAAAAACCAGGTAACCTCCATTTGCCCGCAGTATGCTTCCGGACTTGATCTGCAGAAAATTTGTAAAGAGACGGCCTGTGCGGTCGAAAGTTCCGGTGATAGTCCCGAAAAGATTTTTGTAGTTTGGCGATTCCTCGATTATTACAGGAGCCCCCTTCAGTTCGCTGTTGTCAACGACAACGTTGATAGCGTAATCACTGAAGGAATCATCGGGGGGTACAGCGCCGATAAGTGATGCCAGAGCCTGCTGCTGACCCGACTCCCGGGTGCGGAACCGGTTGAGGTTCTCTATCATGTGTTCCTTTATGCTTGCGAGCCATTTTTGCAGCTTTTCATTTTGGTACTTGTTGATTATCTCATCGATTGCCGGACTGATCAGGCGTGAGGCGAAATCACGCTCGATCTTTCGTACCTCATCCCTGAGCTTCTGCCCGATCTCCCTCTGGCGGTTTATCACCTCAGCCACCATCCTGCTTACATCCTGCTGGTCATTGGAGAGGTCATCTTTTTCCTGCTGAGAGAGTGCCTCGAATTCTTCGGCGCTCATGGGGCGATCACCCTTTTTGGGTATAAGCACAATACGCCCATCGGGGGTTTCCTGCAGAAAGAGATTTTTTTCCATGGCCATGCGGTCCAGTTTTTCGAAAGCCTCCTTGCCCATGTATTCGTACTGTTCGGTCAGACGCATCTTCTCTTTACTGAAATCTTCCTGTTGAAAGGCCCTGGGTACATCCTCTTTGAGCCTTGATACAAGCTCCTCCATATCCTTCTTCAGTTCTTTCCCTTTTCCGGGCTCGATGGAGATGGCCAGGGGACGGTCCTCCTGCTTGAAATTGTTGACATAGATCCAGTCAGGGGGGACGGGACTTTTCTCAGCTTTGTCTAAGAGAAGCTTTTTCACCATCGCCTTCTTCCCCATACCACTCATCCCTGACATATAGATATTGTACCCGGAGGCATCTATTCCAAGCCCAAGTTCCAAAGCTCTCACAGCCCTTGGCTGTCCCACTATCTCGTCCAGAGGCTCCAGCTCATCGGTACTGCTGAAGTCAAGCCGGTCATACTGTATCGATGGTTCCGCGTCCTGCGGACTGAGTTCAAATCTTTTCTGAAAATCTGTCATCTTTTCCCCCCGCTTTTCAGGAGCCTTTTCTTGGGAAGTTCTATTCTGTAAACTCCATCTTCAAAACTGACCACTGCTCTGTCGGGATCAACGGGGCCGGGAAGTTTGACTGTGCGGCAGAATCGTCCCCTGGCCCTCTCTGTCACAAGGCTTTGTCCTTTATTGACAGAAAACATTGTCTGCCGTGTCCCGCAGAAAGTAACCGAATTCTCATGGATATCCATCTGTACATGCGCGCGGCTTATTCCAGGGAGATCCGCCACCACCACAAAAGCTTCCCCGATATCGTATATGTCAATAGCCGGGTTCCATGATGGTTCCACAACACTCCACCGGGTGTGGATCAACTCTGTAAAAGCAGCCTCTATCTCGCTTTGCAGAAAACCGCTTCTTCTGATCCTGTGTCCTGATCTCTCCATCTGCTTACCTCTGTTCCCATCGACTGTTTAATAACGGCTTACCGGAAACATATCTCCGTGCGCCTCCAGATCCCGAGGCCTCTCTTCTTGGAAGCCCGGTTTTACCGGGCTTGATTTGGCTGGAGGCGGCATTAATGCCGCCGTAAATGGTATTTTGTCACCCTGCCGCATTATTTCCTCCAGGCATAAAGACACCCTGTTCTTTTTACCTGCAAAAAGAAATCCATAAATCGATTTTCACGGCAGGATCTTTGCTAAAATTTGGAAAAGGAGAACACATGGGCAGCAAAATTGTCAAATCTCCGGTCACTCTTATTCCATTCAAGCCCTTTGATGAGGAACTTCTTCAATGGCTCGTGGTTGAACTTCCATCCAGAATCGGTGTGAAAGTCTCTGCAGGACCATTTCAGGAAAATCCAGGGTTTGCCTTTGAAAGACGCAGAGAGCAGTATTTCGGGGATGCTCTCCTTGCTTTCCTGAGGGAAAAGCAGCACTCAATCCGAGGAACTCTTCTGGGATTGATCGATCAAGACTGCTATACCGGCAACCTCGGTTTTATCCTCGGACAAGCTGTTCTCAAGGGCCATGAAGCTATCGTCGCCACAAAACGGCTCAGACAATCCTTCTATGGCTTTCCGGAAAACCCAGGCCTCTTAAGAGAACGACTCCTGAAGGAGGCCATGCATGAGATCGGCCACACCTGGGGACTTCCACACTGCCCCGACTCCCATTGTGTAATGCACTTCTCAAGCTCTTTAAACGACACAGATATCAAAGAGGCTAAATATTGTGACCATGACCGTTGATTAATCTGATTAAGAAATGTCTTGAACTATGATTAACCTGATTAAGATGATTAATGATTATTTGAACATAGAAATAATAGCCATAATAGCATAGTAATCTCAGACTCAGTACACACTTTCTCTCTTAAAGTCCCCTTTGGGGGATTCAGGGGGCAGGAAAAGACTGAGAAACGGATGAACTTCACGATCTGTAAAATTTTTATAAATATCAGGCAAGAAAAATTCCCTCTTGTTTACTTTAGAGCCCAATCTTATATTTCTCCTTTGTTTTACTCTCCCATCTTTTTTTCTCGCATTTGATTAAAAATTCCGCTTAACTTTCAACAGAACTGGAGAAGTGTATGAGACGGCTACTTTTTTCTGCTTTTCTCTTTCCATTTCTCTCTTTCCTTTTCTGTGATTCACCTGTGGACCCCTTCAATAATCCGGCAAATTCGGGCGTGGAGATAACAATTGTAAACTCATCCGGAGAAAACGGTTCCACAGTAACAGATTCTGCCGGAAAAGCCCTGGTTCTGGAGATTACACCTCTCATTCCGGAATTTCTGGACTCACTGGCAATCAAAATAACCAGAAACAATCTTCCTGAAACCACAATCATCATATCAGAAAGCAAACAACTGAAATCGAAAATAGAGATATCACTTGAGTTTAAAGATGCGGGGGAGAGGGGAGTGGAGATGATTGTGTTCAGGGATGGGGCTCCTGATTTAAGGAAAACCGCAACCATTCTGATACTGGGCGATCAGTCTCCTGTAATCAGCATAAGTGGTCTGGAAGAGAAGAAAGATACCCTTAATGTAAAAGAGGGGGAGAAGCTTATTATAGATGTGGATGTGCAGAGTCCGGACAGCAGCGATTCGATTAGTGTGAAATTTCTATTTCCCGATGATATCGAGGGATGTGAATTTATTTCAGACAGCTCGGAGAGAAGATTTACCTGGACCCCATCATTTGATTTTACCTATGGTTCAGAAAAAATCACTATCGGACCCTTCTTCTGCATTGCCTGCAATGATGATACAGAGCCATTGTGTGACAGCTTTCCTTTCTTTATATCAGTCAGTGATTCCAATGCCGCTCCGCTCTGGAAAAAGTCCAGGGTTGTTCTTGATGGAAAAGAACTGGATACACTGAGGTACTCACTTTCTGATGCATTTAAGGGAGATCCCGATGGAGACAAGGTCACTTTCAGAGCTTCCATGGGAAAAATTAACAAATCGGACTCATCGTGGTTCTGGGTCCCGGGCCGTGATGACAATGGAAGCGTCATCTGTTCGGTTTATGTAATCGACAGCTATGATCCCCCCGATTCATCACTGCTGCAGATAGTAATCTCCGTAGCTGATTCCAAGCTGCCTCCTGAAATCAGCATAAGTGGTCTGGAAGAGAAAAAGGATACCCTGAAAGCAAGAGAGGGGGAGGAGCTTATTATAGATGTGGATGTGCAGAGCCGTGACAGCAATGATTTTATCAGTGTGAAAATTCTGTGTCCCGATAATATCGATGGATGTGAATTTGATTCAGACAGCCTGGAGAGAAGATTTACCTGGACCCCACCGTTCGATTTTACCGGCAGTTCAAAAAAACTTACAATCGGACCGCTTCTCTGTATCGCCTGCAATGATGATGAAGAGGCATTATGTGACAGTTTTCCTTTCTTTATTTCTGTTGGAGATTCCAATGCCGCACCGCTTTGGAAAAAGTCCAGAGTTGTTCTTGAGGGAAAAGAACTGGATACCCTGAGGTACTCACTTTCCAGTGTATTCAAGGGAGATCCCGATGGAGACAAGGTCACTTTCAGAGCTTCCATGGGAAAAATTAACAAATCGGACTCATCGTGGTTCTGGGTCCCGGGCAGTGATGACAACGGAAGTGTCACCTGTTCGGTTTATGTAACAGACAGCCATGATCCCCCCGATTCATCACTGCTGCAGATAGTAATCTCCGTAGCTGATTCCAATCTGCCTCCTTCATTCATCTCCCTGCCCGAAAGTCTTTTGATATCAGAAGGAACAGAAAGGAAAATCGCGCTTCTGGCAGAGGATCCGGAGGGAGAAAAGCCAAAAATTTCCATTAAAGCTCCTGACCCTCAACCTGCCTGGATAGATTTAGCAGAGGAGGATGGAAAGAGTTACCTGGTATTTGATCCCGATTATAGTGTTGTTAAACAAAACAGCACCCTGAATCTTGTTCTGTTACTCAGTCTTACAGATTCGATCAATACTGTTGAATCTGCCATAAGTATTGAGGTCAGGAACACCAACAGAAAGCCATCACTTAAAGACCTCCCATCAGAGGCATTGCAGACAGGCAGGAGTGGCTGGGTTACTGTTAATACTGAGGATCCGGACAGTGATGATGTGGCAGTAAAGCTGATCGATCCCCCGAAGGGAATAAGTTATGATGGTATATCAAAAAAGCTAAGCTGGTTTATCGATCGGAGCAAGTTTACCGAAGGTGATACTCTGGATATACTACTGAGAGTCAGTGATGGTGAGGATTCGGTAGAGTATAGATGGAGGCCGGAAATTTCTGCTCATGTCTGGGAATACAGGTGTGACGGGCTGAATAAAGTAAACGACCTGGTAACTGCACTGGATTCAACAGTGGTTTATTATATGTATCAGTATGGAGGGGTAGTGATGTACAGGTCTGAAGATGGAGGGAAGACATTTCCGGCGAATCCGGAATTCAAATTCGGTGAGGGTTTCTACATTCCCAGAATCGCTGTTCCCCTTGCAAATGGTAGAATATATGTATGCGGGAGTTACAGGGGATGGTCCTATAACACTTGCTATGATACAAAAATTAAAGATACGGTTAATTACTTTGACGAAGGTCTGGTTATAAGGACTTATACAGTTGACCCCATAAATGAGGGGGTATATTTTGGGGGCTACACAGGTGATTACCAGTTGTTCTATGATGGTGACTTAAAGAGGCTTATCCCCTGCATCAGTTTTGACTGTGACACAGCAATAGGCAAATATGGACCTATTGTAAGGGACCTGGAGGTAGCGGGCAGAGGGATTCTTTTTGCCGCAACCGACAGCGGCTGTTATCGGAAAAGCCCATCGTCTTCCTATTACTGGGATAGGGTAAGCTCTATGCGCTTTGGGTTTGAGATAGAGTCTGACAAGGACAACGGAGATACTCTTTACGTGATCGATAGTACTGCCGGAATAAATGGGCTTTACATGTGCAAAAATGGTCTTGAAAAAAGTATCAGTCTTACCAGAGTACAATTACCTGTGATACCAAACCGCATTTTTATGCTCGATTCCAGATGCGGCTGGATAATCGATCCCTCAGGAACGGTCTATTTCACCAATGATTGCTTTGCAAGATGTAATAAGGAAGTTTTTAAGGACCGTAACGGAAACGAATTGCCGATAAGGGAGATTATCGTTGCGGCAGATAAAAAATCGGTGTATGCGGTAAGTGAAAACGGGACTCTGTTTGGATATTGAATATTAAAGTATTAGAAAATTGTAGGGGCCGTGTTACGGGCCCCTAAAACCACTGTTGAAGGTAACGAATCATTATTCATGTAATAAGACCATCACGGGCAGGAATACAAGCGACATACCAGGGAGGAACGACGACGAACGGGCCGCGATCGACGCTGGTTGCGATAATGGATCGATTCTAATTCCGATACCGATACCGACCCCGAACAGAATAGTAATGTAATGGGAAAGTGTTTCCCAGAAATAAAAAACCCTCGACAGTTTTTCAGGTACTATGTATCTTATAGCCGGAAATATGTGATACCAAGTTTAAGCGCTAAAGGAGAATCCATGGGTCCAAGGTTCTTTTCAGCACTCTGTTTATCATCCCTCCTCTTTTCTTCCCCGCTTTTTGCTGCGGGCGATTTTTCCCCGGAAGATTACAAAAAAGCCCTCTGGATGACTACCCGCTTCTACGGTGCCCAGCGCTCCGGTATCGGACCCAACTGGCTTATCATGGAACACCCAAACCCCGAATACAGAACCAGTTTTACAAGGGATGCGGATGGATCCTGCAACCTGGAAGGGGGATGGTTTGACTGCGGCGATCATGTACTCTTCGGACAAACCTTCTTTTACTCCGCCTATGTTCTGGCTAAAGCTTATGAATCATTTCCCACCGGATTTCATGACCTCTACAATGGCCGTGATTATTCAGACTACATGCAGAGTGGAAACTGGGATATATCCGGCGGTACTCCCAATGGTATCCCGGACCTGCTTGAGGAACTGAAATACGCCACCGACTGGATAATAAAGGCTACTCCCAACTCCAGCACGTTTTATTCACAGAAGGGGAATGGAGATTTCGACCATAAGCAGTGGGTGACAGCAGGTAAAATGTCTACTCTTCCGGTAGAGGAGGGGGGAGAACCTAGGCCGATTACAAAAAATCCCAACGACGGGGCGATGCCGGCATTTGCATCTGCAACCCTTTCAGTAATGTCCAGGATTTACCGGAAGTATGACCCGGAGTACGCTGATCTCTGCCTCCAGCACGCCCGTTATGCATTCTCTTACGCAGAGTCTCACAAAGGACAGTCAACCGGATCGGGCGGCTATTATGGATCAAAGCCCAACCCGACAGCGGATTTTGTAACAGCAGCAGCAGAACTATACGCATCAACAGGTGAGCAGCAGTACCGCGCTGCAGCGGAAAACAACAAATCATCAGCAGGGAATCATTATTACACCTTCTGCTACAATAACTGTGATGATGTGGCACTTTACTGTCTGGGAACTACACTCAGGGATGAGGAAGCGATGACTAATCTTAAGTCATGGTATGTTGATAAATACAAAGATGCAGGAACCGGTGAAGCGGGACTCAGTACTCTGGGTGACGGCTGGGGATTTCTGCGATACCCTGCAAATCAGGCTTTTATTGCCGCCCTCTATTCCAAAGCTAAAAATACAGCCGATTATGATCAGTTTATCTTTAATCAGGTCGATTATATAATGGGCAGTAATGATGCCGAAAACTCCTTTATAGTTGGTTTCTGTTCCGGATGTACAAAGTCGCCTCAGTGGCCGCATCACAGAAATGTTTACCTCAATGATAATAATGACATGGAAACTCTGACCGGAATTCCTGAACGCAACCGTCAATTCGGCTACCTGGTGGGTTTCACCAGGGAAAATTCAAGAAACTTCCAGGAGGCTGTAGATAAGTATACTCAAACCGAAGGTGGAATCGACTATAATGCCGGACTCGTAGGTGCACTGGGCTATATAGTATCCAAGACTGATCCGGCGGATACAAGCAAGATGGGTACTTCAGCGATTTCGGGAAAAAAGAAGTCTGAGGGGAGAAAGAACTTCAAAATAAGAGTAGTTGAAAATGTCGTGACGATCGATCTGAAAGAGGTATTTGAAATTTCAGAGGTGGCGATTTATGATTTTTCCGGGAGAATGGTTCATTTGAAAACCAATCCTGGCAGCAGTTTCACACTGAACACTTCGAGATTGACTCCGGGAATGTATCTTCTCAGGTGTAAATCGGGTAAAAATGCGTATACTGCTCACTTTCTGGTGGATTGACTTTGGTAGAAGTGGTGGTATTGGTTTCTTGCCACCCCCCTCACCTCTCCGCCATTCCCGCGAAAAACGGGAATCCAGTCCTGATGTTGAGAGGAAGAACCCCCGCTGGAAGCGCCCCCTTAATAAGGGGGATAAATGGGGAGAGGCAGTGATAAATACTGATCACTCCAGCGGGAACAGTGTGTCTGGTGTGGTAACTGTCCTTGCTTCATGCAGTTTACCGAGATCCCATTTGTACAAGCATTCCCCATCTGCTGCAACAAATGATATGGGATCTGTAGTCCATGCTGTTGCAGTAACATCATTATATTTATTAAAGGTTCTTCCCATAAATACCGGTTCACCAAAAAAGAAGGGATTGTTTTCGTCAACCGGAAGAGCGACAAAGAATGGCTGCCGTCTACCGCCAGGGCCGAGATTACCGTATTGATCTGTGGCCATGTCCTCATGACCGAAAACAAGCCACTTGCCATCAGGTGAAAAGGAAAAACGGCCATACTGCTTAATAACCAGAGGTGGAAGAAGAGATAATGTATCTGTGTGGATCGGGATATACTGCTTGTTTGTGTCAGTGATGTCCCAGCGGAGAAGATAGAGTGCGTGGATAAATTCAAGGTGATAAAGGGAATCTTCAATCATTTCAAGTTCTGGGGTGATTTCCATACTACGATATTTACTCCAATCGGTATCTTTCCCAATCTCTACTACCAGACCGAAAGGTAGGGTAGGATGAATGATCATCTCCTTGAGTTTACGAAAGTTATCACTGTTACGGTTGAATATTTCCACAAAAGGGTGTATGGAAGATTTCAGGTCGGCATCATGGCAAAGCAGTTTGTTTGATGCGCTATCATAGGTAATTATCTTTCGGTCATGCACAATCCAGGGTTGTTTAAATGGA
>JAAYIG010000202.1 GCA_012523595.1 Fibrobacter sp. | reverse complement strand
TGGCTGCATACCTCAGTGATGAGGTGTTGCAGAAGAATGTCACTGCAAAGAGTCTTTACGAAAGGATCTGCCGGGAATATCCCCAGTCTATTTACTGTACAGAAAAAGCTCAGCCAAGAATCAAAATTGCAGACAGCACCATGGCAGCTCTGGGGTTGAAAGTTGAAGATCCGCAGCAGCAGGAAAGTGAAGTGGAGGAGACGAAGGATGATGAAAAAGACAAAAAGGATGTGAGGGCTGACTCACTGAAGGCTGATGAGGGTACTCCAAAAGAGGGTTCCGATGTTTTATTCCAGGAGGGAAAAGATAAAGAAGCGGGGCTCAAGGAAATGGAGAAGGATCAGAGTTCAGAGGCAGAAGATCCACCCGTTCGGGCTCCTGATGACCCGGTTTCAGCTCCGGAAACAGAAAATCCAGCAGATACTTCCGGTGAAAAGTCCGGAAAATGATTCTTACCCGGAGAGGGTGAGCATTTTTTCTAACCTGATGCATCTATTAAGCAGAAGAACAGATGAAAGCACTATCAAAGGAAAATGAACTGGAAATCCGTTCTCTTTACGAGCGTTATGCCTCACTGGTGCACTCACGCTGCAGGATGTTACTTAAATCGGAAGATGAGGCCTGGGATGCTACTCAGGAGGTTTTTATGAAGCTGATCGGTGCTCTGCCTAAAATAAACAAAAAAGAATCTATTTATTCATGGCTGTTAAGCACAAGCACTAATCACTGCTTCTCGCTCCTGCGCAAGAAAAAACACCTTGAATTCAATGAGGAGTATCACACTGAAAGCAAGGGACTCCCTCAGGAGAAATGGATGGCTCTTAAAGAGATTATTCATCATTTTCTCAGTCCATGGGACAGCAAGATTCGCGAAGTGGTGATTTATACCTATTTTGACGGGTACAGGCAGGAGGAGATTGCGAAAATAACCGGAATGGGTGAATCCACCATAAGGCGCCATCTTACCAGATTCAAGAGGAAATGTGCCGAATCGGGGCTTTCAATGGGGGATCTTCTATGAAAAACTGCACCTCGAATCGCTTTGACATAGAAAGATTCTTTATCGGAGAACTTGACAAAGATTCCGCTCAGGCTGTTGAAAAGCACCTTGAGACTTGTGAATCATGTTTTACATATCTGCAGAATCTGCGAAGGGAGCGTAATGAATTCCTGGCCGACCATCCCTTCTCTTCCTTTTATACTGAAAAAGCACAGAAAAAAACACCTTTCTGGCAGAAGTATCTAAGCCCTGTACTTGCTCGTCAGGTGCTGGTTCCGGTTTTATGCCTTTTGCTTGTAATTGCTGCTATTCCGGTTGTTAATACAATTGCCTTTAATTCCGGCAGAGAGACTGTGGTGTTCAAGGGTGGGGCACAGCTTTCATTTATTTACGAAAGAGATGGGAAGATACATGATGGCATCCTCTCTGAAGTTTTCCATGAGGGTGACAGAATCCAGGTTGTGTATAATTCTCCGAGGGAGTGGTTTGTAGCCCTTTTGAGCATAGATCAAAGCGGCACTGTCTCATTTTATCATCCTGATCAGAAATCTATCACCTGCAGCGTACCATCAGGAAAAGGAAACGAACTGTATTTCCCGGGGAGCATAATTCTTGATAATTCCTCAGGGGGTGAACTGGTTGTGGCTGTTTTCTCGCATTCACCTCTGAAGACTTCCGATGTGAAAGAATCTGTATCGGCTATA
>JAAYIG010000201.1 GCA_012523595.1 Fibrobacter sp. | reverse complement strand
GCACTTCTGAGCACCACTTTCCCGTTTGGAGCCATGATACTCAGAAAATCAAGCCCGAAGCTCAGACGCACATTCTCCAGCGCGCTTCTGAACTCCTTGTCATCCCATTTTCCTTCTTTTACTACTTTAGCCAGACTTTCCTTTTTTGAGGTAAACCGAAGCACCATCTCCAGCCGATCCAGTTCGGTTTGGAGAACTCCCCAAGCACTGTTAAGATCTGATCTTACCTGGTCCTCTGCTCTCTTTATGATCTGAGTATGAACAATCCGCACTCCGACCAGGGCCGCAACCAGCCCCAGAACCAGAATAAGGAGACCGAAGCACTTGAAGACCTGAGTACGTAACATATATTAAATACCCCTTTTTTCCTCACTTGATGGTCTGCCTGGAACAACTCAATTGACTGAATTGACCCGACTCGGTCTCAGATGTCGCAAGTAGCAAAATCAGTTTCTCAAGTTCCAGAGCCAGATTAATGTGATTCTCCCTGCAATTTCCAGGAAGCAGCAGACGGGTGGGAGCAAAATTTAAGAAACCCCGCACTCCGGCAATGATCATGATATCGGCTACCTTCTGCGCCTCAGTAACCGGCACCGCAAGCACCCCTATCCTGATTTTATTGCGGCTTATAAACGAGGCCATCTCATCTATGTGAAGCACCGGAATCTTTCCGCTGTTCCCCGCTTTCTGAGGATCGATATCAAATGCAGCAACAATATTGATATTTTCCTCTTCAAATCCCCTGTAGTCACAAAGAGCCCTGCCTAATTTCCCGGCCCCGGCAACAACAGCTTTTGTGGCAGTCCCACCACGATGGAGAATCTTGTGAATCTCCGCCAGAAGAGGTTCAATCTGGTACCCTCCCCTTTTGTTACCTACGGTTGTCAGACAGGAAAAATCCTTTCTGACAAGTGAGGATGATACACCTAGAGAGTCGGCAAGGTTGGAGGAATAGACGCGTGTGAAGCCCATCATACGCATCTTTTTCAGGACAATCTTATACTCCAGTAACCGGGTAGTAATTGTCTCCTGACCCATCCATTCTCCTATTTGTAAAAGGGGCCCAGTATTGTTATAAATATAACATATTTTGATACACCTGTCCAGTTTTTTGTGAATTTTTTCTCATTATAGTTCACCAGATTACTTTATTACGTTTGTCATCTTTGACCCCTTATCTGCTTGTTTTTCTTTGCTTTGTCTATGGGTATCAGATCAGGTGGTCAGTATCACTCCCGAACAAAGTAATACCCGTTGGAGTGCAGGATTATTGTGCCTTCAAGTGATGTAATTGCCAGAGCAGAGCCACTATGCATGATCATACTCAGAGCTTCATCATGAGGGTGCCCATACTGGTTTTCCCGGGAGCAGGAGATCACAGCCAGCTCGGCTCCAACATATCCGGAAAAGAGCGCACTTACAGATCCGGCGCTTCCATGATGGGCCACAACTGCTATATCGGATTTCAATGATGTCCCGTAAGACACCGCAATCATCCTCTGGGCAACAGAGTCTATATCAGATGTTATCACAACCTGAGTGTTAAAATGCCGAACAAGAAAAGCAAGGCTGTATCTGTTCACATATTCATCCCTGACCGGGAAAGATTTGTCTATGCTGTCCGGAGGCCAGATGCATGTGATCGATACATCATCGAGTCCACCCAGAGTGTCACCTTCAGAGACAGTCCTGATGTGTATCGGACCATACTCTCCAGAATACAATGATCTCAGGTAAGACGTATCCTCATATTTACTCGTGATTAACAGACCGGACCATTTTATCAGAGTGTCGAGTTTCGAGAGACCACCGCTGTGATCCAGGTCTCTGTGAGAGATAACAATCGACTTTACTTGAGGCATTCCGGCATCCATGTATACTCTCCTGAACCCCTCATAGCCTCCAGGAGGTCCCAGGTCCCAGATTATGGCATCTCCCCCGGAAACACCGATCTGACATAATCCCTGCCCTACATCGACGATGGAAAATTCAAACCCCCTCTCCTGATCCTTTAAAGGATTACTGCAGAAGAAATACAAGAGAATAAATATTATGAATAAACCAGCCCTTTTCATCGTATTTGCTCTTCCTTTCGATTCCCTTTCACAGTTGACAGAAATACTCTCCACCTGTCACCTGATCAGAAACCAGGCTTTCGCCTCAATCCTCACACTCTCCTCCCTGTCATTTTCAACCAGTAATTCAAGGCAGGTCCTTTCAAAGAGTGTCAGGGATTTCTTTATCCCCCACATGTACTCACAGCACTCCCCTGCCTCTTTCCTGAAGGAAAACAGCGGAACCAAAGAGATTTTGGGTAAAAAATTCAGTGTTGATGAAAACCGGCAAAAATACACTGGTGTTCCGTTAACAAAGGTAATTCTCTGAGATGCTTCCGGACGGAACGCTCCCCTTAATCCGGCTGTAAATTCCAGGATATCGTTTTTTCTCTCCTCTCTTGTCCACTCGACCCTGCTGTAACCGAGATTGAAAACAGCGTTCCTGAAGTTTCCAAAGAGAGAAAAAGATCCTTTCACATTTTCAGTGACTTTTTCCATGAACAAGCCCTCAACAGCAGTAAAAGCCCGGAAATGATCAGAAATTGAATGCCACAACTGTAAATTAATCGACAGGCAGCTTCCGGAAAGCCCTGTTCCGGAGTTATGCGGTACCTTTCTGATTATTCTGCTTCGGGGTGCAGAAAAGCCCCCGGGTAGAAAAACAGATTGAAAGTCAAACCTGTTTCTCCCTCCGAAAGCCTGAGCCCGGAATAATAATGGAATAGCAGAGCTGTTCTGAAGATCCACTCCTGTCCCTGCATCTATAATTAACCTTTTAAGATCCAGTTTAAGCCCGGTGTGCAGATAGTAGTATCGTTTACCGGTTTCCGGCAGTCTGAGATAGATACCTCCTATCTGGTTCCTGAGAGCACCTGTTTTGAATTCCACACTGGCTCCGGTAATGGATTCCTGCAATCGGTTATGATAGTATACTCTCGCCGATGATCCGCCTTCACTCTCTGAAAGCTCCACCGCTATTCCATTCCAGGAAGCATATCTGCCATATAACCAGTTTTGAGAAACGTTTCGCCGGCTTTCATCCTGAAAAGGAAAATACCCTGTAAAGAGGCCACGGTCAGCAATTCCTTTAAAATTGCCTATATTCACCCGACACCAGTGCGATGCTTTCAGAGTCAAAGACCTCTGATACCACCTTGCGACATCATCGGCAAAATCCACCCTGCCCTGAAAACTGAGTATCCGCACCGGATCCACAACAATCCTGGCGCAGGAATTCTTGAGGGGACCATGGTAGAAAAAGCCCACTCTCCCGGTACTTGAAACTGATGGCAGATAGAAGCGCAGAATTGGAAGGAATGGAACCAGTTCCGGATAATCCTCCAGGAATTGTTCAATCCGGGACTGATCCCACGGATAATACCTCGAAAGTGAATCAGGACTCACTGGCAGGTTTCCAGGGAGTTCAGGAAATAGTTCCATCAGAACCGAAAGTTCACCGTGCGGTACACTCAATGGCTGAACGTAAAAAGGTTTTACCAGTTCCCATGTCAGAGAATCCAAAGTCCCTTCTGATAACATCTCACTGGCTTCGGATTCGTCAGAGGGCAGTTTCTGTAAGCTGAAAGAGAATGCTTCACTTGCAGGAAGCAACATATGAGCAAAAAGCATGAGCATGAAAGAATGCAGGCCGGGAATGCCTTGCAGAGACCGTCTTTTTATATGATGCTCCCTGGATGAGGTATAAACTGTGGTCTTTTTCATTTGTTTTACTTAAGATAATTTGAGTTAGTGGAGCCGTTCTGTCTCTACTCTTTCGGATTGTTTACTTCCGGAAAACACTATACATCAGACCGATTGATCACACATATTTTTCAAGATTAAAACCAGAGCTGAAACAGAAGCATTCCCGATAAACCGGGAGAATGAATAATAATAGAAATGGGAAAAGTACCTCGAGAGAACAGAGCAACCCTGAACCGTGAAACAGTTGTGCGAGGTTTCGGCAGAGAGACTTTTCAGGGTGCTGAATTACAGAGTTACATGAAATGAGATTACATCGGGTTACTTCGTTTTAAGATAGTTTTTGAGGCCAACGTGGGAAAGCCAAATTTTCAACACATCTTTCTGAGGAATACTCAAGACAGAGGACACATGGAATTTTATTCCCATGTCAATTTGCACAAAACGGTAATTTTGAGCATGTCAGTAATACACTGTCTGCTGAATAATTATATTTTGAGTAGGATCTCAGAGTTTTGTTTTCACCTGGAGCCTCACCTTCAATACAAGTGCCGAAAATGAGATGAAAAGACGCAAACTGAAGCGAATAAATTTCCTTATCTTTGTTTTATTGATTCTTTTATTTCCGGGAATACTCTTTTCTGAGCAGGATACTGTTTCCAGTGAGTTTGCGCTGGTACTCAGCGGAGGTGGAGCAAGAGGTATTGCTCAGATAGGTGTACTGAAGGCGCTCCATGAAACCGGGTTAAAGCCGGATATTATTGTGGGAACCAGTATCGGGGCTATTATTGGTTCGCTTTACTGTTCCGGATTAGGCCCTGACAGCCTGCACTCTCTTGCCCGTTCTATTGACTGGAATGAGATTTTCAGCAACTCGATAGACCGGAAAAAGAGGTTTGTCAGCCAGAAGAGCGAACCCGGCAATTACCTGATGGAATTGCGTTTTGATTACAATTTCAAGCCGATTCTCCCAAGCGCACTTTCCTATGGTCAATCATTCTTTGATCTTCTTGCCCCCATACTTGCATCTGCACAGTTCAGAGCAAAAGGGGACTTCGACAATCTTTACATCCCCCTGAGGATCATCGCCACAGATCTTCTCACCGGAGACAAGGTGGTCTTTTCAAAAGGCAACATTGTCACAGCCGTCAGGGCATCCTGTTCGGTTCCACTCGCATTCTCTCCAGTTGAAATTGACTCAGTGCTTCTGGTCGATGGCGGATTATCAACAAATATTCCTGTCGAATACGCGCGCGAATTGGGATTCCATAAAGTTATTGCTGTGGATGTGACTT
>JAAYIG010000200.1 GCA_012523595.1 Fibrobacter sp. | reverse complement strand
GCAAACACCTCTATAGAGGCATCCAGGATCAGGTTCATCTTTGTTTTTCGAACCGCGTTCTCTCTTTCTTCCTTTGGATTCATATTTTAGACTCCAGGTTCAAAAAAATTGAATCAGAGTTAAAATATGTTGATCGCGGTTAAAACATCAAGACCTTTTTTTGTTCACCGGGAAGAAATACAGGCAGGGTGAAAAGCAAAAATGAATCCCGACACTAAAGACCCTATAATATAGATTATGGAGTGATCAGACTTGCTTGCGCTAAGAAAGGAGAAAACATAACCACAAAAAACAGAGGTCAGGAAAAGGAAGGGTAAGAGAGTCTCTCGCAGTAGCCCGGAGAAGAGAAACTCAGAGGGGGGGGTTACAAGTGAAAATGTTTTCTGCTCAATGATAATTATTACAAGATCTATAATTGCCTGCCCGCTGTAGTTTCTTGCGTTGCGGGAAGAAAGAAACATGATCACTGCTGCTTCAGTTTTTCAGCCAAATCGATATCATCCGGAGTTATCACTATCTTTTTATCACTGTTTGTTAAGATCAGAACCTTGTTTTTCCGCTGTGTTGCGTAAAAAGTCAAATGCCCGATACCCGGGGTATGATATTTTCCAAAATAGCCGAAAAGTCCTCCTACACCAAAAGTACGGATCGTTTTTTTCGTTTCATCATCAGTAAGTACCCGCACCTGCTTTATGTCGCTGAGCCTGATGTTTACTTTGCCAATTCTCCGGTTAATTAACAGGTAGCTATCAGAAAGGGTATAGGATTTTGGCGCATATAGCCAACTGCCAAGTAATAATACTATGAATGTAAGGAGTATCCCGGAATGAATCAGGATAGTTGTTGTGTTGACTCCTGCAGTGATTAATATCCGGACACTTTCCTGTCCGACTGCAAGCAGTAGAACAAAAGTTACGATGGTTATGACCTTTGCAGGTGTGTCAAGTGATGCTTTGTAGTCCATGGCTGGTAAGATAAGGATTAAGTTATTTGAGAATTTTAAAACCTGAGAAAATATATCTTAAATTACAAATCAGGGGTGGATTTGATCAAATGCATGAGGTGATTCCATACCCACTCTGAACTGCTTTTGCTTTTCCTGTGGAGTTTTTTTCCTCAAATGGTCACTTCAACTACTCTCAGTGAGCGGATTTCGGTAATGCTCAGAGTACACTTGGACTATGTTCAGTGTTTATAGATAAAATCCCCGTTGGAGGTATGTTCATTTTTCATGCCGGAAGACCTTTATGGGCGGGAATGCTCGACGGTACTGTTTTATGTAAAATCGGATAAGCCTGCCACGGGGTGGATAAAATAAAAAACAGTTTCATTTTATTGGGTTGTTTTGCAGGAAACAAGATTCGCTTTTTTTCTGGTCACTGATTCATCTTCGGGGTGAAATAGTGACTTAATTGAACTAAAAAACGACCTTTGTACGTTCAGAAATTCACCTCAGGTGAATCAAAGACACTACAGCCCCTTGTCCCAGTGTAATTTGATCCCTTTTAAAACAAAAAATGTGAATTAATAATTTATAAAATTACGACCATAGCTGTTTCCTGGCCTCGTATAGTCAAGAACCATCATTTATGGCGCTATTACAGGTGCGTACAGCAATGTGATGTCTGTTACACAAAATTTTGAATAAAGACTCTTAAAGTCCTCCCTTTGGGAAATCTAGCCTGCCGGTAAAAAAAACTTGTTTCAGGATAAAACCTGTGTTATATTGTTAGATGAGTCTAACTCAGTTAAGGAAGTCTATGAGTGCTTATGCCTTAAGTCCGAATCTTGAAGATTATCTCGAAGCGATTCTGCAGATCTCCTCGATGAACAAGGTTGCCCGTTCCATGGAGATCGCCAGTCGTCTCAATGTCAAACGCTCATCTGTTACTGTGGCTTTACGGTCACTGGCTGAGAAGGGGCTCATAAATTATGAGGTCCGCTCGTTTGTCACTCTTACAGATAAGGGTTTGGATGCGGCTAAATGTATTGATCGAAGACACCATATACTGCTTGATTTCTTCATCAGTATTCTGGGACTCTCCTATGAAGAGGCAAATAAGACTGCCTGCAGCATGGAGCATGGGATGACATCGGATGTCTGCAGGAGGATGGCTGCGTTTCTGGTTGCAGCAAAAAAGGATGAGACCGGAAGCACAAAAATAAAGCAACTGCTTGAACAATCCCTGTCAGAGATAGATTGCATAACAAATTGCGGGTTTATCTCCGATCAGAATAATGCTGAGGGGCTGGTTAGCTTGAATGATCTTCTCCCTGGCCAGAAGGGAATCATTTTGCAGGTAAATGGAACAGGAAAACTCAAAAAACGGCTGCTTGAAATGGGAATTGTAAAGGGGCAGAGTATAACAGTCATGCGTGCTGCACCCCTCGATGACCCCATCGAGGTGAAAGTGAAGAACAGCAGCTTAACACTCAGACGGGAAGAAGCATCGAATATTCTTTTAAAAAGGTGCTGAAGGGCATCTTTTTTTTGCCTGTGAGTTAGAAGTATCTAATTAAATGAGATGTCTATAATAGGAGGTGAATATGACAAGTGATAATTCAGATCCGCGATCATTGGCGAAAACTCGTGAGGGAGATGTTGTGATGATTGACAGTATTGAGGGTTCAGGTGTTTTAAAGAAGAGAATGCTTGAAATGGGGTTTATTCCGGGAAGTCAGCTCCGTGTCCTGAAATATGCGCCATTATACGATCCGATGGAGGTTAAGGTGAAGCATGGGTATGTTTCCATAAGGATTAACGAAGCAGAGAGCATTTACGTAAAGCCGGTATCAGATAAAAAGGATAATTCTGTGCATCCCCGGGAGGAAAAGCCATGAGTGTTGAATCGGTGAGTTGCGATCTTGAGGTGCAGAAAAGGTCAAAGGTGATAAAAATCGTCTTGACAGGTAATCCAAACTCCGGAAAAACATCGCTTTTTAACTGTATGACGGGTGCAAATCAGAAGGTGGGTAACTGGAGCGGAGTTACTGTAGAGATAAAAGAGGGAAAGGTACGCTATGGAGATTTACAGGCAACAGTCGTGGATCTTCCGGGCACATACTCATTAAGCACAAGTTCACCGGATGAGAAAGTCGCCCGCGACTACATTGTTGATGAAAAACCTGATGCAGTGATTAATGTAATCGATTCAACAAACCTTGATCGCCAGCTCTACTTTACTCTTCAACTTATTGAACTTGGAATCCGTCCTGTGCTGGCATTCAACATGTGGGATGAGGTAAAAAGCAAGGGAATCAAAGTTGATATTCCCTTGATGAGCAAACTGCTTGGTTTGACAATTATACCGACAAATGCCAGATCAGGGGAGGGTATAAAGGACCTGCTTTCTACCGTATTATTGGAAAAAAGAAATGAGCAGGGGAAGAGGAGAACTGTTTCAATGATATATCCTGAAGAGCTGGAGGGTGCAATTGAAAAAATCGAGGAGGCACTCCGGTCAACAGGCGAACTGAAATACCCGTCAAGATGGGCTGCTTTACAGCTTCTTGAGCACGACCGTCATCTTGAAGATGAAGTATCGGAATTGGCAAACGGAAAAAATATAATTGCACTTCGGGACAAGCTTGAAATTGAGCTAAGGGAGATCCTGGGTGATGATCCGCAAACCCGGATTGCTGAGGAACGATATGGGTTTATAACCGGTGCAGTTAGAGAAACGGTAAAATATCCTGCTGTAAACAGACTTGAGATCTCCGATAAGATAGATGCAGTACTGACACATCGTATCCTTGCCTACCCGATATTTCTGTTCTTCATGTGGCTTCTTTTTCAGGCAACATTCAGGATCGGTGAATACCCGATGGGCTGGATAGAGATGCTGTTTGGATGGCTGGGGGATCTGGCGGGTAAACTGCTGCCTGAGAGTACTTTAAGAGATCTTCTGGTTGACGGAGTAATTGCGGGAGCAGGGGGAGTCATTGTTTTTCTGCCCAACATTCTCATCCTTTTCCTTGGAATTTCCATAATGGAAGACACTGGATATATGGCACGGGCAGCATTTATAACCGATAAACTGATGCACAGAATAGGTTTACACGGTAAGAGCTTCATTCCGATGCTTATGGGTATGGGATGCAGTGTTCCGGCAATAATGGCTGCACGTACCCTTGAATCACCAAAGGACCGGATCAAGACAATCCTGCTTACTCCTCTTATCTCATGTTCCGCCCGTTTACCGGTTTTTGTACTCTTTGCAGGAGCACTTTTTCCGGAACATGCAGGAAATGTGGTTTTTCTGTTTCAGGTCGTTTTAAGTTTCGGGGCCTTTATTTTTATGGCTGTTATCTTTAAACACTCGCTTTTCAGAAGAGAAGAAGACTACCCTTTTGTCATGGAGCTTCCTCCATACCGTATTCCAACAGGAAGGAGTATTCTTATTCACATGTGGCAGAAAACAGAACACTATCTCAAAAAGATGGGTGGTGTGGTTCTTCTGTTTTCGGTTGTCCTGTGGTGGGCCGGTGAGTATCCCAAATCGCCGGATATTGAGCAGTCGTTTGACACCAGGATTGAACAGACAAGAAATGATTCAGGTCTCGAGATACAGGAGCGTGAAGAGCTGATAAAAAATCTGGAGCTTGAAAAACATGCTGCAGTCATATCTGAGACTTATATCGGGCGAATAGGAAGATTTATCGAACCGGTTGTGAAACCCTTTGGTACTGACTGGCGGGGGGCGGTATCACTTGTCACCGGATTTGTGGCCAAGGAGATTGTGGTCAGTTCAATGGGGGTGCTCTATGCAGTTGGTGATGAGGAATCTGAAGAGAGTGAAGGATTGCGGGCGAAGGTAGCTCAAAATTTCACTCCATTATCAGCCTTTGCTTTTATGCTGTTTGTGCTGCTTTACATTCCCTGTCTTGTAGCACTGGTGACTGTGATAAAAGAGTTAAAGAACTGGAAATGGTCGCTTTTCTCTGTTGGATACCAGTTGCTCTTTGCCTGGAGCGCAGCAACACTGGTTTTTCAGGGGGGCAGACTACTGGGTATAAACTGAAGATGTTTGAGCTATTCTTGCTTAGTGAAATTTCATAATAATCCGGTTAAATTTACACTTCATAGCAGGAGGTATTCTTATGAATAAAATGGTATTATTGATGTTGATTTTTTCAGGAATTCCGGGCACAGGCGTATTTGCAGCACGGCCATTTACAATTGATGATGCGGGGACTGTGGAAAAGGAGGGTTTTGAAGTAGAGGTCGCTTCTAATTACTGGAAAAATTCTGCAGATGCAGGAATAGGGCTCAAGCATGGGCTTACCGATAGGATGGATATCGGGGCAGGGTTTGGCTATACAGCACTTCCTGAGAAAGAAGCACAGTTCAGCGCACTTGAGGTCGGGTTAAAATATGCTATTGTTCCTGATTTGTTATCAACCTCAGTGAGTGCATCATTTGACAGTCCGGTATACACAATCAATCTGATTTTATCTAAACCGGTTGGTGTTGCTGCATTCCATGGCAACGCAGGAATAGAGGCAGAATCGGTGTCAAAAAGCGTAAACTTAGTATATGGAGTTGCTGCAGCGTTTAATATGGGAAGAATTACCAGTGGCGTAGAAGTAGGTGGGATTAACAAAGAGTTAAACTGGTGGCAACTGGGTGCACAGATTGATCTTCTGGATTGGCTTGCTGTCGATTTCGGGCTGGGTGGTGATTTTCAAAAGGAGGTTGGTTATGCGGCGACAACAGGTTTTTGGTTTGGTTTTTAAGAGAAGAGAGGTACTGGAATTGCCCCGAAAAAATGGACACGTGACTAAGCAATTTTCTTCCGTTTGACAGATTCATATTCTGCTGGTGATAAATATCCCAAAGTAGAATGAATCCTTTTGCAATTGTAAAAACCTTCG
>JAAYIG010000199.1 GCA_012523595.1 Fibrobacter sp. | reverse complement strand
GCATTCTCTCCCCTGCCGGACTGCTCAATCGAAATCCGGAAATACCTCCTGTGGAATCCACTGCACTGAATCGGATTGTAAGCGGCTCATCGCAGGAGAGAGGATTCACAGGAGAGAATGAAAAGGAAGTGATTTCAGGAGGTTGCTCTTTACGTTTAATGAAGTACTCTTCGTCGTTCCCTGTAAGTTTGACTTGAATTCGTACCGAGTCGGTTTTGAAAAGGGAGTTAGTGAAAACCAGCCAGAATTTCCCGGTCCTGACATTTTCTATGAGGAAACTTCCATCAGCACCGGTAACAGCTTTTTCAGAAGTCCCGGAAATTCTCACATTTACACCCGGCACAGGTTTTTTAAAAACAGCATCGTAAACCGTACCGGAAATATCTGCGGTTGAATACTGAAACGGAGTCCAGGGATCTTTAATGAAATTGCAGGAACACACCATCAAGAACAAAACGGCAGAAGCTGCAAATACCGCTTTGCACTCCTTTATCAGTCGTAATATCCGGCTGTAATCGTTCTTTCTCACAATTGATATTTCTTTATAAGATCCATGAGTGCGTTTCTGCTTATCCTGAGTAGCCTGGCAGCACCTGAAACATTTCTGCCTGTTGATTCCAGAGCCTTTGAGATAAGCAGCCTGTCAATTCTCTCCCTTGCCTGCTTCAAATCAAGAGAGTCTGATTCTTCATCGAGAACACCCGTTTCTGCAGAGCCAGTTTCCTCAAGTCCAAGATCTGACACTTCAATAAATTCTCCGGCCGCATTGACCAGCCCGCGCATGATCGCATTTTCCAGTTCTCTTATGTTCCCCGGCCATCTGTGCTCTTTTATCACATCAGCAGCATCCCTGGAAAACCCCTTTACACCCGGATTCAGCTTTGGCCCGTACACGCTGAGAAAATGATCAGCCATGGACGGGATCAGGTCCGGACGTTTACGCAACGGTGCGATTTCAAACTGAAGCACATTAAGTCGGAAGTAAAGATCCTCCCTGAACCGCTTCTGCGCAGTTTCATTCTTCAAATCCCTGTTAGTGGCAGCTATCACACGGGCATCGCTGTGGATCACACCGGTGCCGCCAAGCATCTCATATTCCCCGGATTGGATAAAGCGTAAAAGCTTTGCCTGAAGACTGCCGCTTAATTCCCCGATTTCATCAATAAAAAGTGTTCCGCCACAGGCCAGGCTTACTTTCCCGGATTTTCTGGCGTGAGCACCTGTAAAGGCCCCTTTTTCGTGTCCGAAAAGTTCGCTTTCCAGCAGTTCAGGCGGAATCGTCGTACAGTCAATTGTTATAAAAGACCCGCTGAGCATTGAATGATTGTGAATTTCTCTTGCAAGCAGGCTTTTACCCACCCCGGTCTCTCCGGTAATGAGTACCGGCAGAGCGGTTCTGGCAGCCTTTTCTACAAATTCTCTTATATCTTTATTGCTTTTTGCATCCAGCCCGTAAAAACCGGAGGTTCTAAACGAATCTCCAAGCTTCAGAGAAAGATTCTCATTTTTCAGCTTAAGCCGGTTTATCACCGGTGAATAACGTTTCTCACCCTGAATGCTGGCCTCTCTGTAGGCCTCACCTCTGGCCCTCTCTATAAGTTCTGCATTCTCCAGAGATAAAGCAATAAATGATGAGCATGCCAGAAGAAAACTTCTGTCATTTCCAAGGAGTTTCAGACGGTCTGTTTTCTTTGACACACAATAGACAACCGCAATTATCTCCGATGTTCGGCTGAGTACCGGAAAACATAATAAAGACCTGATATTAAACCTCAAAAGGCTGGCAAAACCAGAAACATCTCCGGTTCCATCTCCTGCATTGTCCAGAATTACAGGTGCCCTGGAATCGAAAACCTTTTTCAGTACTTCACGGCTGACAATGCTGTTGCTCTGTTCCGAAACCAGCTCTCCGCCATCCAGCACACAGAACCGTTCCTCATCACAGAGATAAATCCCCGCGATCTCAAGGTCTATCAGGTTCTTTATCTCTTTGAGCAGTTCCACAATGATCTCGTCACGATCCCTCAGGGGAAGCACTTTTTTCAGGATATCGCACAGGACTTCAAGAAGTCTACTGTTTCTGCTGTGAAATTCAAAATCGGCTATAACACTCTGCACTTCTTCATCGGAAAGCTTTGCTTTCTCACGCAAAGCCGCACTGAGCATCTTTACTGCACCGTCCTGCCCCTGCCCAGGCAGACTGTAAACTGATGTTTTACAGAAGTTTGCGGAATCGATGATTCTGAAAGTCATTTTCATTCCGGCAATTGACACTTCATCACCATCTCTGAGAATCGCCCTGTCTACCTTTTTACCATTCACTGCCGTTCCATTTGTGCTCTTGAGATCCACCACTTCTGCTCTGTCTTCCGAAAGCAGAAACGACAAATGGAACCCGGAGACACTCCTGTCCGTTACCACTATATCCGCCTCCGGATTCCGGCCTAGACGGCAAACCGGTTTGTCAAGCAGTATTTTTCTCTCCTGCGATGTTCCGAGGTTGATTATCAGATGATAACTCACTTTTTCCCTTTCCTGCTTTTCAGATTTAAAACAAGACCATCTGCAACAGTACCGGCATACACACCGGTAAATATCAGCATGGATGTCCTGCAGATAAGTGAATATCTCTCATATTCTGAACGGTTACCGCTGTACCATCCGTACTCAGGATCATAACTGTTCTTCATTTTATGATATGCCCAGATCCCTGCCCCTATTCCAGCAACCTGAAGAACCGAAAACAGAATGCCTCTGACCGGCTTATGGTATTGAATTTGTGTGACGCCCAGAGGAACAAAACACAACGGAATACTGTACCAGTCATTCCTGGTTTTTAAAACTTCCCCGGAAGTATCGTTTACTTCAGCAGCGGCTGAATCTGATTGCACTTGTAAACCAGCTTCAGCCTGCACAGATGTATCACTGTTCTCCTTTAGAGAGTCCTCAGTCACTGCCATGCTTCCGGTAAAATCATTGTACAAAGCCAGCTTCTCTTCAGCACTCATAAATACATCGAGAATTTTTGGTGATGTGAGGATAGTATCCAGGTAGAAGCCTTTATCTATGTCCAGCAGTCTCAAAAAAACCGCTTCAGCACTGTCCTTCTGCTCAGTAGCAGTAAAACAGAAAGCGAGGTATTTGAGATATTCCATGTCAGCAGAATCCGGCACTGCTTTGATTTTTGTCTGCAGTAACTCGATCGCCTGCTCGTAAAAACCGCTCTCGTAAAGTACTTTGTAAGCCGGCTCCTCACCGGTCTCCTGGAAACCTTCCGGCGGTAAATCGTCTCCCAGACTTACAGTAAACAGACAGATTATGAGTAGTAAAATGATCATGGCTGCAGCAATTGTAATTTATATCTCTTTCTGAGAATTTCTCCAGCAGTAACAGTGACCCTGTCCTCAAGCGGGACACAGTGCTTATTGACAAGCCTGACAGTGTAGCTGCCTGAGGGAATGGAAACCGGCCGGGAAAAAGGTGTCTTTCCCAGTTCCTTTCCATTTATATATACAGTTGCCCAGGGTTCGCAGAATACAAATATTTTTCCGGAATCAGCAGTTACCAAAGTATCTTTTATTCTTCTTTTCGAAGGTTCCTGTCTGACTGCAGCTACCCGGACATCAGGTAAAACAGTACTTTGATTTTTCAGTGTGTCTGTCTTTGCATCCTGCAGCACATCATCATTTGCATTTGCCACCTGTCCGGCAGTCGAACTGTCTTCCGCTGCAGTTGCTGCAGGTAGCATGGGAGAGGAACCGCCTCCCCTTGACGTATTAAAAAAAAACATAACACCAATCCCCGAGATCAACACAGTAAATACAGCGGCCACTGCGCCCGGTTTAAATCTGAACCTTTCCGGTTTGTAAATACTTGTCCTGGCGAGAGAGATATCACTGGATGACTTTGAGAGGTCAACTGTTTCAAACAGAGCCTCTATACCGGTATTCAAAGGATGTTCCTGCCGGCAGACAGAAAGGCTCTGCTTCAGAGCCACGCCATCGGGGATTCGCTCAGAGGGATCATAAAGAAGACAACGCCTCAGAAGTTCATAGTAGCAGGATGGAAGAGACTGGATTTCCGGATAATCGATAATTACTTTTCCTGCCTGGATTTCCGGAATGATTTCTGGAGATTTCTGAGCATTGTAAGGCAGGCGTCCGGTTAACATCGTGCAAAGTGTTACAGCCCATGAGTATATATCTGAAGCAGAAGTGATCTCTTTTCCGGAGAGCTGTTCAGGTGACATAAATGGCGGTGTCCCGGCTACCGCATTATCCACAGTCAAACGATCATCCAGATTGTGAAATGCCAGTCCGAAATCAGACAGCATTGCCCTGCCTTGGCTGTGAATCAGGATATTTGCAGGTTTGATGTCTCGATGCATTATACCAAGACTGTGTGCTTCAGAGAGCGCACAGGCGATTTCCCACATTACTCCCAGTGCAATCTCTGTTTCCAGCTTTTCCCTCTGCTTGAGAACTGCCTCGATGTTTACACCGGGAACATACTCCATCACTATGTAATGAGAATTATCCTCTATGAAGTAATCATATATCCTGACAATGTTAGGATGATCCATTCTGGCCGCAGCTAATGCCTCGCGCTGGAAACGAATTGTAGCTGAAGTATCTCTGCAAAGGTGAGGATAAAGAGATTTCAGCGCAACGGTGCGTTTTAATCTGTTATCCAATGCCTCAAAAACCACAGACATGCCGCCTGAACCGATTTCCCGTATAATCTTGTAATTCTTCAATTCAAGTTTCATCTTCAAGCAGAAACAATACTATAGGTAATAGTGTTTTCAATACCTCAAAATAATCTATGGACAAAAGAAACACTCTATGCAGGAAAACAGCAATCAACAATGGAAATAAAAAATAAAGTGTATTTACATTTCCTGTTCATTGAATTTATTATATAATAAAGCATCGGCAAGGATCTATCCAACCCATTCAGAGAGGAGTACCTCATGCGCTTAGCAAGTTCACTTCTTATTATTTCTCTGGCCTGGATCTCACTAAGTGCCCAGGATACGCAGCAAAAAGCCGCTCAGGGAGAAAAAGCAGCCACTCCTGAGCAGGCAACCACCCCTGCTGCTGTAAAAACCAATGATAAAACCACAGCGGATAAGAATAACGCTAAGCAAACAAACGTAACGGTTACCGGTGCGACACAAAAAGCAGATGCTCCGGCTGCAAAAGCGGTAAAAAAGGATAACGCTCCTAAAACCGCAAAAACAGAACAAAAAGCCGCCACCGAAACTAAAAAAGCAGACTCCCAGGCTGCTCAGGCAGTGAAAAAGGAGGATACTCCTAAAGTTGCAGCCGAAGCTCCAAAAGCCGAGCCAAAGACTTCCACCGAGACTAAAAAACCTGATGTTCAGACTGCTCAGCCAGCCCAAAAGGATGATGCTCCCAAAGCTGCCGTAGCAACTGCAAAAACAGAACAGAAGGTTGCCACTGAAGCTAAAAAACCAGATGCTCCGGCTGCCCGGCAAAAAGAATCAGCACAAACAGCCTCTGAAAAATCTGAGCTTTCAGTCGCACGTGCAGCAATTGCCCTCAACATAAAGGATCTTGAACCGGAAAATGCCGGTGACACATTCCCTCCCGAGGTTAAACGGCTGTATTGTTTTACTCACATTAAAGGTTCATCCGGAGCAGCAGAGATTCAGCACAGATGGTACTGGAATGATGATCTTATGGGAATAGTGAATCTTCCTATTAAATCGCCAAACTATCGCACCTACAGCGCCAAAACAATTCCGGAAGGGATGACTGGAGAGTGGAGAGTGGCTGTTGTGGATTCAAAGAATGAAGAAATCCTGAAAATGCTCAAGGTGCAGATTAAGTAACAGCCTATAATTTGATAAAAACTAGGGCAGGATAGCATTCTGCCCTGGTTTTTTTATTTAATGAGACCTGTTCCCGCCTTATCCTTCACAGCACCTTTTTTCCGTACAGTTGATAAAATACCGGTTAATTCCTGCAGGCTGCCAGCAGTCACTGTTTCTCTGTTGTCCAGGAGTAGCACCAAGGGTTCATTAACAGAGAGGCTCTTTAAAAGCTTCAGATGATTCTCAAGGGAACTTGTGTCCCCCAGAACCGCTGCTGTGAGTGAATCCGGATTGATGCCAGATTTACTGCTGATAGCAGACCAGTAGGAGCTCCCAGGGTTTTCAGCGTATTCCTTCAGGTAAGATGCAAATTTGGTCTTATAATGTAAAGACAGAAGAAGCCATCTCTGCGACTCTTCCTGACGGAAATACTCTTCTGTACCCCTGAGAGTCTTCAATGGCTCACCGTAAAAAACCGGCCTTATCTCAACTGTGGAAACCGAATCATCAAGAACTGTCTTCAGTACAGCAGGTATCTCAGGAAAGAAGGGATCCACAAAGAGCACAACCGTCCCTCTCTTTAGCTCCCTGCGATGAAAGTAATTCTTTCTGGCTATTCCCTCTTTGAAAATCAGTCCTCCATTTTTCTCGATCAGTCCGCTCTCAATAGATCCGAATTTTTGAGTCTGCCTCACTTCCCTGCCAAACACATAAAATGGCAGCGCGTCAGGATTGAATTTTTTAAGCAGTTCCTTACCCTGTTTTGAATTCAGAGCAAATGTCTTTACAGTTGCACCCGGAAACAGCTCATAGGTTGTCATGATCATCAATGACTCCGGATGTTGAAGCGTTGAATCTGCAACAAGCACTGTGAAATCAAACCGTACTGCATCACGGAACTCACAATCACCTGAAACACACTTTCCGATTTTGCCAGGTTTTCTGCAATCAGTGTCATCTATACATTGTGGAATTGAATCGCAGAATTTGGAGGCCCCCGGACTGCCACTGCATTCAATTCTGGCAAGCCTCAGTTTCGAAATCCGGCCTTCATAAGGTACGTTATTGATCATTAATGTCGGTGAGGCATTGATATTCTGGCGCTCTGAACGGTTATAATGAACTGTTAGCTCACTCTTTCCTTTTGAGGCTATCCACTGCTCGATTTTTCCCTTGTCCATTTTCAGTTCATCGATCAGAGACTCAGTGGGAAGAATCGCTGCCGCCCGCTTCTGTAAAAATTGTACCCACTTTTCAGGGTAAAGCTCCTTCACGGCAAGCCACATCATCTCGTCATGTACCTCCCCGGCCCCATGCAGTGATGACAGGCTTTTATCACTCTCCACATTACCTATAAACCTGATATTCCACTGGAGTTCGGGAAAGACCTTCACAAACTCCACAAATGAGACAAGTGCCTCAAGACCATATGGACACTGGCTCATTATATACAGATCGTACACATTTTCCCGTTTCTTATCCTGTAAATTCAATATCGCAGCAACGGAACTGTCCTCTTTGACCTCTTCCCCGGCATTGAGCCATCCGCTCCTGATCACACTCATCCTCTTGCCGGAAAAGCGTAAATCCACGAAGGAGAAACTTTTCCCCTGAAACCCGAACTGCATTACAGGAACATTGTCTCTCATAATAACCGGGTTCGTGTCGGCTTTACGATGACCATTGACTATCAGATCACACTCGGGGAAAGAATCTTTCAGCGCAATTGAGCTCTCCTGGCCCAGGTGAGAGAGAATTATCTGGAAATCAGACCTGGCTGTCATCTCTTTCCATACCTTACGCAGAGACTGAACCGGATCTTTGATGGACAGGTTTCTGTCCGTCTCGAAAAGCTTCTCCTGCGATGTCAATCCTGTGATTGCAAAGGTATACTGTCCCTTTTTAACCAGAAGGTAGGGAGCTGTCAGGAGTTTTCCATTCTGGTCGAAACAGTTGACAGACACAACCGGGACCCCAGCCTCTGATGCTCTCGCTATCAGCCAGTCTCCCCCGTACTGAAGATCATCGTCGCCAATTGCCACGGCATCATAGCCAATAGCTCCCATGCCCCTGAGAGTAACGATAGTTCTAAGCGAATCCGCGGATCTTCCCTCAGTATAGGAATCATAGATTCCTCCTCCGGAAAATCCACCTGCATCCAGCAGAAGCAGATTGTCTCCTTTACGGATACTCTTGACAAGAGTAGAGCGCTTTGCCAGACCTCCGCCCGGATCCTGAGGACAGTCACAGGGTTCGATCATGGCATGTGTCTCCGCTCCTGCTATGACAGTGAGATCTATCTCATTTGTCGCAGCGGTTACCGATAATCCAATGGCAAAAATGGGAATAATTAACGTGTGAAAAGCTTTCATTCAGATCAGTGTTCCTTCCGGATGTTTCTTCAATGACAAATCAAGGGCATGCAGAGGGGAATCCGCTTGCGGAGAAGATCTTCCATCGCTTTCAGCGGGTCAGAAAGATCAGAAGTGTCTTTCTCAAGGCACTATCCCACTGCTTCAACTAAAAAATAACTCTTCTTACCTTTTTGCAAAAGGATGTATTTGTCATTGAGCAGATCAGATATGCCTGTTTTCGTGTTTGGATCGGTTATTTTACTCTTGTTTATCGATACTCCGCCCTGAGACAGCATCCGCCTGGCTTCGCTTTTTGATGGGAACAAGCCGGTTTTCTCAGAAACCAGATCGATGATACTTATCCCCCTTAAAAGTTCGTCACGCGAAATCTGCTTCTGAGGTACACCATCAAACACTGAAAGAAAATCCTTCTCCGGAAGCCGGCGGAGAGTATCGGTAGTGCCTTTACCGAAAAGAATCCCGGATGCTTCCAGTGCCATTTTGTAATCATCACTGGAATGAACCAGTATGGTCATCTCTTTTGCCAAAGCTTTCTGCATCGCTCTTTCATGCGGTGCTGCAGCATGCTCCTGTTCAAGCCCGCTGATCTGATCTTTTGCAAGCAGTGTAAAATACCTCAGCATCTTTGGCGCATCCTCATCACTGACATTGAGCCAGTATTGATAAAACCTGTAGGGAGATGTACGAGATGGATCCAGCCATACACTCTCTCCCCCTTCAGTCTTACCGAATTTCTTTCCATCAGCCCTTGTGAGGAGAGGACAGGTAAGGGCAAAGGCTTCCCCTCCGGCCTTGCGGCGGATAAGCTCAGTACCAGAAGTGATATTTCCCCACTGATCAGAACCTCCCATCTGAAGCACACATCCCTTGTTGACATAGAGCCAGTAGAAATCATAGGCCTGAAGAAGCTGATAGCTGAACTCTGTAAAAGAGATTCCGCTCTCCCATCTGTTCTTCACCGAATCTTTGGATACCATATAATTGACAGTTAAAAACTTTCCCACATCGCGGAGAAAATCGAGGAATTTTATCTCTCCGAACCATTCGTAATTGTTTATGATCTCAGCTCTATTGTCAGAAAAATCCAGAAACCTGGAAAGCTGCTTTTTTATGCACTCCTGATTGTAGGCGATGACATCAGCAGAGAGAAGTTTCCGTTCTTCCGATTTTCCCGATGGATCACCGATCATGCCAGTTGCTCCCCCGACCAGAGCCACAGGCTTATGCCCGCTGCGCTGAAAATGAACAAGAAGCATCACTGGAATAAGGTGGCCTATATGCAGTGATGGTGCAGTGGGGTCAAATCCAACATATCCGGAAATTGAGCCCTCAGCCAGTTTAGCATCTGTACCAGGTGTAATATCATGTATCATTCCACGCCATTTCAGTTCTTCAAGAAAATTCATTTTTCCCCGCAAATCCATTTCTTTGTAGTAAACTATTGAAATCTATCATTTTTTAAAAACACCCCATTTTATTTCGAAACTTCTGGTCACTCCTACACCGCAAAAAACGCATTTTTCAGATGATCAATCTTTTCCCCCCAGACCGCGATCACATCGAAGCGACAGGGAACACCCATAAGATTATGCTCCTTTATGTACTGCTGAGCCATTTTTGTCAGAATTTTCTGTTTCTGTGGTGTAACCCAACTCAGAGGATTTCCGAAAGCCTTTCCCTGCGATGACTTTACTTCCACAAAAACCAGTGTCCCGTCAGCATCCTGTGCCACACAGTCAATCTCACCCCTTCTGGACCTGTATTGTTTGCACACAACAGAGTAGCCTTTGGAAAGCAGATAATCCACTGCGATCTGCTCCCCGCAGTTTCCCTTCTGACGAGTGCTCTGATTTGGTAATTTCGGGTCCATTATTTTTTTTTACGCAGGATGATTCAATATATGGTACAGAAGGATTCCTCCAAGCGCGGCAATGGCAGCCCAGGAAAGCCATTGTGTCTTTGCCATCTCCAGCCAGTAATCAAAATCCAGCGGAGAAAAATCACCTCTACGCCTCTCTCCGCAACGCCGGTCGGTAATCCTGCGCTCCTTGGCATTTTCAACAACATCATCTCTCTTTGCCGGCTTAAAAAGCATGGTTGTACGCTCAACCCGCTCCTCCGGGTCGACCGAATCCAGATGCTCAAGCATCTCCTCCACAGATGAGTATCTCTCGCGCTTGTCTTTCTTCAAAGCTTTAAGAACAATCAGTTCCAGACGTTTGGGAGTGTCTTTTCGCTTTACAGAAGGCGGCACGGGAAGCTCATGAACCTGTTTGTACGCCACTGACATGGCATTGTTACCTAAAAATGGAGGTTTGCGGGTCAGCATCTCATAGATCACTATTCCAAGAGAGTATATATCGGTCTGGGCATCTAGTTTGGAACCCTGTGCCTGCTCCGGAGACATATACTCGGGAGTCCCTACAGCAGAACCGGTCATGGTGATATTTGTTCCAGAGAAGATCTTTGCTATTCCAAAATCACTGAGCCGGGCTACACCGTTTTTCTCCAGTAAAACATTCTGCGGCTTGATATCACGGTGAATAATATTGCTGCCGTGTGCATAGCGCAATCCGCGACAGATCTGTTTTGAAAGATCAATTATCTCCATGACAGGGATCGACTTGCTCTGAGAGATATACCTCCCCAGATCCATCCCGTCAACATACTGCATCGCGAAATACCGAAGCCCGTTTTCCTCCCCGTATTCGTAAATGCTGACAATATTCTGGTGCTGAAGAAGGGAGATGGCTTTTGCCTCGATTTCAAATCTCTTGGCAAACTCCTCGTCTCTTGACAACTGAGGGGAAAGCACCTTCAGGGCGACTATCCGGTTAAGAGGCTCCTGTACAGCTTTGTAAATATCCCCCATGCCGCCTCTGCCGATCTCTCCAATGATACGGAAATGGCCGATCCTTTCAGGGATATTCTGTTCAGTGTTTTTCATTAACATATTCATAAGAAATACTCACCGATGAGAGATGTGACGATGCACAGCCGTCTGGGTTAAAATAATTAAAACAGCCGCCAATATAAAAAGTGCACTCCACTCCTTCAACTCCAGAGCCGGCCGGTCAAGAAGACTTGCCTGCTTGAGCATCCCGAACACAGGCCGCGATATGGTAATATGAGATATCGCCCTCCCCAGATCAGTCATCCTGTCAAAAGGGATAAGAATTCCTGAAAAGAAGATCTGTGGAATGAAAAGAATGGGAAGCACAGTTATGGCTCTGCCGACATGACCCGACCAGGAACTGATAAAAAGCCCAAGCAGAGCGCCACTGAAAGTGCCTGAAAGAGTTATTAAAAAAATATCGGCATTTAATTCATAGGAACTGAAGATAAACTCAAGTGAAAAGCAGAGAAGAAATGTCTGTAAAAGCGATACCGATGCAGCAAGGAGGATCTTTGAGATCAGATACGCTGAAAGACTCAGCCCCGCGCTATTATCCCTGGCCACAAGAGGCCACTCCCTGGCTATTTCCCTTATGGAATTAACCCCTCCAATCCATATAGCAGAAACAGTTACACAGAAATAGAAACTCAAAGGAAGAAAACCTGCCCCACCCCTGAAAACAAGACCCAGTAACACCGCGATTAGAGGAGCCTGCATAAGCATCAGAAAAAGGTTCCTGCGGTCCCTTGCGATAATTCTGAAATACCTTCTGATAAGCATTCCAACCTGGTGGCCGGAAGAGATCGTCCGGGGTTTACGAATCCGGGCAGGGATATAAACACCCGTATCCAGGCGGGGTGATCGATTCATTCTCTTATCCGTGACTACGCCGGTGCCATCTTCGGAAATCCTGTCGTATACACCTGCCAGAGATCTTGCGTTGAATGTGGTTTCCAGTTCTGCCGGCGGCCCCTGAAATACAACTCTTCCCCTGTTAAGAAAAACCGCCTTATCACAGAGTTCAAGCTGCTCAAGAGTATGGGTGATCAACACAAGAGTGTGCCCCCGGTCACTTATTCTCCTGAACAAACGCATAAACCTGCGCACAAGCCCGGGATCAAGCCCTGCAAGCGGCTCGTCCAGGAAAATAAGCGCCGGTGAGGAAAGGAGTTCTATTCCAAGATGCACCCGTTTAGCCTCACCGCCCGAAAGGCGGCTTATACGCCTGTGGGCTACTCTCTTGAGGTCAAGGAGTTCTATCACTTCGTCAATTCGAGCCTGGCGCTCTGAGCGGGTGCTGTCACGTGGGAGTCTCAGCATGCTCTGCTCAAGAAATGTTTCCTCAACTGTCAATTCCTTATAAAGGAGATTCTCCTGTGACACATAGCCTATGCTGGAGGCAAATGCCTCCAGAAATCTGCCCAGGGGCAGACCGTTTGCATACACTTCTCCCGCATCAGTCTTAATTCTTCCGGTCAAAGCTCTTACCAGAGTTGATTTTCCGGCACCGGATGGGCCAAGAAGGGCTATAAACTCACCGGGTGAAAAGGAGAGAGAAATATCGCTTAAAAGTGAGACGCCACCCCTCCTTACTCCCAACCCTGTTACCTCTATTCTGATCCTGTTACTGTCATCAGCTCTGATAAGCTTTCCGTCATCGACAAACAACCTGTAAGGGCCGATCTGAAGAACGTCACCCTCACTAAGTCGCCCGGAAGAAACAGAACGCCCATTAATAAAGGTACCGTTAGTACTGCGGTTATCAACAATCAGAAAACTGCCGTCCTGAAGCCTTGTGGCTTTAGCGTGCAATCGGGAGACAAGCGGATGAGAAAGCTGGATCTGACAATTTGGCTCCCTTCCGATATTGAGGCTTTGGGCACTGTCAATTTCCGGAATATCCGGCTTCTCATCCTGTCTGATCTCATCTAAACTCAGGAAATCATCCCCGATTTTAACCTCGAAGGATCTTACACCTATGGTCAGTATATCACCATTTCTGAGGACCTCCGGAGTTCTCAGAGTCGTGCCGTTCAGCCTGACTCCAAATGTACTTTTCAGATCAGAAATGACAGGATTTGACTTTTGAAGAGAAATGGAAGCGTGCCTGCGTGAAATGCCTATTCCGCTCAGGCAGATGCTGCACGTGGGATCACGGCCCAGAAGAATTTCCGAGCCATCGAGTGCATATTTCAGTGTTTCTTCCCCGCTCATCAGTTTGCAATCCCATCCCCCTCAGGCACCGATAAGGGAGCGTACTAGTTCTTCAACCTCTCTCTTTGTCCTTCCCAGATCATCATTGACAATTGTATACTCGTATTTTCCCTGGGAACGGGCAAACGCAATCTCTGTAAAAGCATTCTTAAGGCGGGTCCTGATCGTCTCCTCATCATCACTGCTGCGATTTCTAAGCCTCTTTTCAAGCTCCTCCATGCTGGGAGGAAGAATCAGTATTCCAACAGCTTCAGGGTATATTCTGTCAAACTGCTTCTTTCCGAAGACATCGATATCCATTACGATATGTTTGCCGCTATGGATAACCTGATCGATGAAACTGCGTGGTGTGCCATAGTAATTACCATGCACAAGTGCCCACTCAGCAAATTCTCCGGATTCTATACGGGACTTGAATTCTTGTTCACTGATAAAGAAATAGTGCAATCCATCTACTTCGCCCTCCCGGGGTTTTCTGGTAGTAGCAGAGATCGAGTAAACAAGATCAGGAACAGATACCCTGAGGTAGTCCAGTATTGTGGTTTTACCTGCTCCGGAAGGCGCTGAAAATACAAATATTTTTCCGGTTTTTCCTTCACTCATTTCTTCTCAGGCATCCTCTCGCCGGAATTAACCGGAAAGGTATTACTTTCTACCTTTTCCTCCTGGACCATTGTCTGCTCCTCCATGAGCTTTCGCACCTCAAGAGCTTCTTGTTTAAGATCACACTCCTTCTGTAGAAGGTATTCAAGTTTGATCATCAGGTTTACTATATTGTTCAATGTTCTGCTGATAACCAGAAAAAGCATAAAAAGCACAAAAAGAGTTAACGCTGCAAGTACATAATGAGATAACATAATCCTCCTCAATACCCGAAAACTGGAAAATACATCCCGCACTGCTTTTTCCTGAGTCCATTTATTTTAAACGCCCCCTGCCATTCCTGCAAAACAGCAGTCAGGCCCATCAGGCGGGATAATTGAACCCTGAAGCTCTATTATTTAACTTATAATGTAATTATTCAGAAATAATTGCCATCAATTTTATTACTTAAGCAGTTTATCAAGAGATTTAGTATATTACTCTGTATCTGAATTATCGATGAACTGGTCTAAATCTGGTAATCATCTATAGCCTTGAATAAGGGTTAGAAAGGCCATCGAAAATGAAAAGAATTCCTATATTAATGCTTTCAATTGCTGTGCTGTTGATTAACTGCGGTTCAGATGATAACGAACAGGAGCCAACAAAGGAAACACCAGCATTTATCGGGACATGGGAATACAGCTTACCTGAATACCTGGCTTCAGTCTTGAAGAAGAAGTTCGATATCGGTTTAACGATCAATGACGACAAAGCCTCCTCATACTCTCTTACTGCTATCTATACCGATGAGGGTGACACTGCCCTCATACATAATGGCTACTGGGTCGTATCAAACTCATTCGATACAGTTTTTTTACATGGAACCGATTGTGCGATGTATGATACCCTTAACAACATCATCAATGATGATTGCGGATTGCCGGTGCCGGTTCCAATCAATATCTCTCATAATGTTTGGGATGTTTCCCTTGGATCCCTGGCCCCGATAGCACCTTCTCTGGGTATCAATCTGGAAACACTGGGAATCAGCCTGGATGGGATAACAATTCAGCTCAAAAAAGCCGAATAATCGTATTCGGCTTTAGACTCTGCCATTTCTCTTAAACCGCAGATTACAGGTGTACTTTATCCCCGCAAATCTCCCGGGGGCAAATGTTCCCCCGCTCTCTTCACCCTCGGCATTAAAAAGGTTCTGAATTGTCAGAGAAATGCGGTTATCAGAATTAAAAGAGTATGAAACCGACAGATCTGTTTTGAAAAAAGGATCCAGTTCCTGACGGAAAGGTATTACCTCGATCGGATCAGATAAAATGACCTTTTCTGGTTTCACTCCCCAGTCAAAGTATTCCCGCCTGCCCACAAACCCTTCGGCTATGCTTGCTTCCAGCATTCTCTCCCCGAAGCTTTTCCTGTAGCTGATTTCAATATTGAACTTGTGTGTTGCAATGTTGTCCAGTGAAACCCGGTATTTTTTGTTCTCCGATTGTGTAAATGTATAGTTGCCTCTTAAAGAAAAGCCTTCTAATGGTTCCCATTCAATCTGATTCTCAAATCCCCATGATACGGCATTTTCAACATTGTTATGTGTTACTGAAATACTATCCATGTTTTTTATGTTGATCTGAAATGCTATCAGATCATTCATATAATTGGAGAAGAAATCGCTCTTAAAAGTGAGATTACTTACCGGTTTTATATCCATCCCGCAATCAAAAGCCCAGATATATTCCGGCTTCAGGTCCGGATTGCATGTAACTTTATAGCTTGAAATCGGAAGATCTGGCATGTAAAGTTCAGTTGTGGAAGGAGCACGGAAAGCCCCGCCTCCTGACATACGCAAAAAAACGTGATCACCTGCAGGACTGGAGACTCCCAGTTTGGGAGAAAACTTACCCCCGAAAAGGGAATGTAAATCGTATCTTAAAGCAGGTACTATTTTTATATTGTCAAAAAGCGAAATCTCATCCTGGATATACACTCCAAAATTTCTGATCATTTTCTCTCTGGACAAAAAAGGCGGGATCGTATCTTTGGTATTTCTGTTGCGCATCACCCCGAAATTGATATTGTTCCAAAGATGGTCTACACCAGCAATGATTGTCTGATTTTTTTTCAGTTTTGCCGTAAACTGGGATTCAATCTGCCAATCCCTCGAATTGGCATCCCAAACACTAGGGACACTGCCCCCCTCAGACGGGGCCTCATTGAGATATTGGCCATTTACCATTCTGTAAAACCCACCAAAACGAATCTGAAGCCAGTCAACAGGATCATAATCAAGAAATGGTCCGATAAGAAATTTGTCTCCTCTGGTAATCACATCAGCCGGAGGCTGAGTACCTTTAGTCTTCCCGAATCCAAGCTCGCTGTTAAAATACCGGGCCTGAAGACGTGCACGGAGTTGATCGGAGATTCTGTAACCGCTCTTCAGAAACAACCTGTAATCACGATAATCATGATTATCGATGCTCTTAAGGTACTCGATATTTTTTCCCCTTACCAGAGCACTGTCATGAAAGTAATAGTTTCCCACAGAGCGGTATCCACCACTCAGTAGATAATCGAAACGCTCATTACCCCCGCTTAACAGCCCTGTGCCATTCCAGTACGCATCTGAGAAAGCATCATCCCAGAACTGCCTTCCATAAGCACGGTTTTCCATCATGTAGTTGTGTGCACTTGTAAAAGGAAGGCTTGTCTCTGCCGAAACCTGAAGTGACGGTAAACCATCCCCGGTCTGTGTGATAATATTTATTACCCCGCCAAAAGCATTTGCACCATAAAGCGAAGAAAACGGTCCACGTACTATTTCCACTCTCTGTACTGCCTCAAGGGGAATTTCATTTATAATCAGAAACGGAGTGCCTGAAGCATTAGTCGGGATGCCATCAACAAGAATGAGAGTTCTTGTAGCTGCAAACGCACCTGGAATTCCACGCATGATCATATCCGACGGGAGCCCTTCCCCAAGCCCGACAGACCTCTTCACCTGCACACCTGCTGCGTACTGAATCAGGTCATCGATGCTTCTGGCCGCAGATGCCTTTATCTCATCCAGGGAGATCACGGTTACGCTGACAGGAATTTCAGATGCCTTGCGGGCAGTCCTGGTAGCGGTTATCACCATCTTATCAAGCTGCTCGATTTGTACCGTATCGGTTGATAAATCTGTGTGATTCTCTTCAGAGAATCCTGTATACGCAAGTGTTAATGCTGCTAGAAAAAGAATCCCGTTTTTCACGCTGTCATCCTTCCCCTGTTATTTCTTTTTATATCAGATTTAATATAAATAGGATCATGTAAGTTGAGCTCGTTAAATTTAAACAGGAGCGTACAGTTCGAATCTGTTCCCGGGGTCTTGTTTGCAGTTAGAGCCGGGATCAAGAGATGGATATAACAGTATATAACACCGATGCAGATGCCTCACCACCGGGATAAATCGACTTCTGCACCAGCCCCCTCTCAGATCCCCTCCTGATTTGCTGATAAATATCTCAGAGCCTGTCACGTATTACAAGTGTTACTAAACAAAGAAAAACCCTGTTTTCGAATATATCTTGACCTCTTAACTGGTATTTAGCTATTTTATCGCATTCAAATCCATGCGATACTCATTGAAGGAATTGTGAAATGAAAGAAAAGATTCATCCCAAGTACGAAAAAGCGGTATTTACCTGCTCATGCGGCAATACGATCGAAACCCGTGCTACAATTGGAAGCAGGCATATCGATATCTGCAACAACTGTCATCCTTTTTACAGTGGAAAGCAGAAGCTGATTGACAGTGCCGGAAGAGTCGAACGGTTCCGCAAACGTTATCAGAAAAAAACCCAGGAATCGTAGCTTCCGTCCGAAAATTCACGGGACAGAAGAGGCCGCTAAAAGCCCTTCTGTCCCTTTTTATTTTTCAAGTAGGTGTAAAATGATCAAATCTGCTATTCTCAAAGTTCTCTTCCTCCCACTCAGTCTTATCTTTGCTGCCCGGAAAAATACAGTCGGCGGACAGGCTATCATAGAAGGGGTAATGATGAGAGGGAAAGACAAGGTCTCCTGGGCGGTCAGAAGAGGGCCTTCGGAGGTTATGGTCGAACAGTTTCCTTTTACATCCGTTTGCAAAAAACACAAATTTCTTTCCAGACCTGTTCTAAGGGGAGCAATTAACCTGTTAGAATCACTGTCTCTTGGCTACAAAGCACTCTCCAGGTCTGCTGAAATCGCAGAACAAACACAGGAGAATAAAAACAGCGGAACTGAGAGAAACCCGGTTTTCGAAAAAATCTATTCCTGGATCAGCTTCATTGTAGCCCTGGCGATAAGCATCGGAGTTTTTATGTATGGACCGATGTGGGTTATCTCCCAGTTTATTCCAAAGGAATCCGCATTCCTGTTTAACACTCTGGCCGGGATAGTACGCATAATACTTTTCATAGGCTACCTTGTGCTCATCAGCATGTGGAAAGAGATTCAGCGTGTATTTGAATATCACGGGGCCGAACACAAGGCGATCTTTACTTTTGAAGACGGTAAAGAGTTGAATTTCGAAAACATGAATCCCTACACAACGGTTCACCCAAGGTGCGGAACAAGTTTTATCCTTCTTGTAGGCCTGGTTTGTATTTTTCTTTTTTCCATAATCGACGCCCTCTATATAGCATGGCTGGGACCTTTCCCCAACGTGCTGGTACGTTTACTGGTTCACCTCTCGCTTATCCCCCTTGTAGGTGGAATGTCCTACGAGGTTTTGAAACTCTCTGATAAATACAAAAACGCTCCTGTTGTGGGCCTTCTTATAAAACCGGGATTGTGGCTTCAGAAAATCACAACCAGAAACCCCGATGAACATCAACTAGAGGTGGCATCTCTTGCCTTGAAGGCGGTAATATGATAAAAGAAAGGGTCCTGAGCATCCTGGAGCAAAAAAAAGAGCTCGAAGCTCAGCTCTCTTCTCAGGAGGTCGCCTCAGATCCCTCCCGGATGGAGAAACTGGGTAAGGAATACAACGCGATCAATAAGAATCTTCCTGTTTACAAAAAGTATCTTGAAGTCTTGGCCGCAATCAACGAAGCTGAACAGATCCTTCAGGCCGAGACCGACCCGGATCTACTCGAACTGGCTCGTGAAGATCTGAAAGTGAATCAGGAATTACTGCCGGAACTGGAACAGAAGGTAAAATATCTGCTTGTGCCCCGCGACCCCAACGATCTCAAGAATGCTGTGGTAGAGATACGGGCTGGAACCGGCGGAACCGAGGCGGGTATTTTTGCTGCCGATCTTTACCGCATGTACACCCATTTTATCGAACGCAAAGGATGGGGTCTTGAGATTCTCAGCTCCAGTTTCGGAGACCTTGGAGCCATAAAGGAAATAATTTTCATGGTCAAAGGTGATAATGCCTACGGGACACTGAAATATGAGAGCGGTGTGCATCGGGTCCAGAGGGTTCCTCAGACAGAAACACAGGGCAGAATTCATACATCAGCCGCATCTGTCGCCGTTTTCCCGGAAGCCGACGATTTCGAAATCGATATAGACCCAAACGACCTGAGAATTGACCTTTACTGCTCAAGCGGACCTGGCGGCCAGTCAGTAAACACTACTTACTCCGCAGTACGGATAGTGCATATTCCCTCTGGAATTACCGTCACATGTCAGGATGAAAAATCGCAGCATAAAAACAAAGCCAAAGCACTCAAAGTGCTTCAGACAAGGCTTTACGAACAGAAACTGGCTGAGATTGAGGCCCAGGAGACTGCCGCCCGTAAAAGCATGGTAAGTACCGGTGACAGAAGTGCAAAGATCCGCACATATAATTTTCCGCAAAACCGTATCACAGACCATCGTATCAACCTGACCCTGTATAATCTTGATAATGCGATCGATGGGGATATCGATGAACTCATCGATGCTCTGGCTGTGGCGGATCTGGAAGAAAAGGTACAGCAGGCAGGAATCTGAACAATTCTCCGAAGGGAAGCCTCTGCCTTCCCCCTCAATTAACTATTTTTCCAGACTATGACTATCGGAGAGGCACTTGAACTTCTGAAAAGCAAACTCACCCCTTCCATGGCAGAGCTGGCCTGTCCGCAATCAGAGCAGATTCTTGAATTTGTCCTGAACTGCTCCAGAACCGACCTCTATCTCCACCGCTCATCTGAGCTTGACAATACATCAGAAGAAAAAATGCGCAGAATACTCTCGCGCGCACTCAAAGGGGAACCTCTGGCCTATATTACCGGAAAAGTCTACTTCTATTCCCGTGAATTCACCGTAAATCCCGATGTCCTTATCCCCAGACCCGACACAGAAACCCTGGTCGAGCAGGTTTTAGCAAATGAAAAATCGCCCGATCTCCTTTTTGCAGATATAGGCACCGGATCAGGTATCATCTCCTGCATTTTGACAGAACATAACAAGGGGTGGAAAGCGGTAGCTGTCGATTTATCTTTTAAAGCACTTAAAACAGCCGCCATCAACTGCGGCCCCGGAATCGATCTTGTCTGTGCCGATATGCTCAGTGCTTTTAAAAACCGCCCTTTGTTTGATTTTGTGGTAAGCAATCCCCCGTATATCTCAGCAAAAGAGATGGAAACTCTTGACAATTCGGTGACAGATTTCGAACCCCGTACTGCTCTTTACGGCGGTAAGGATGGTCTGGATTACTACAGACTTCTTGCGGCTGATTCACCCGGACTGCTCAAAAGCAACGGGCATATCTACTGCGAAATAGGATATGATCAGGGTGAGTATGTCAAAGAGATATTCCTTGCTTCAGGGTGGTCCGGAGTAGTAATCTGTAAAGATCTGGGCGGAAATCCCAGAGTAATGAGAGCCACAAGACCGGAAAAACCATGATCGATTCAGATAAACCCACTCCACTGCATCCATGGCTGGGCAGAAGTCTTCCTGTAAAAGCCCTGAGCATGATCTATTCTTATTTTGTAAAACGACGGAACAGGCTCTTCGATACCGACTCATCCCGCAGCTATCATGCAGAGCGCAAAGTCATCAGTATAGGAGGAATCAGGGCCGGGGGAACAGGAAAAACTCCGTTGACACTCATGACAGCAGAGTACCTGCAGAATGAGGGAATCCCTGTGGCACTGCTTTCCAGAGGGTATGGAAGGCAGAGCAGGAAAGATCTGATTGTCAAACCGGGCGAAGAGGTAGAATGGCAGGAAGCTGGTGATGAACCCTCTATGTTTCATTCACGCCTGCCTCAGTCCTGGGTCGCTGTATCGGCAAACCGTTCCAGGAGTGCCAGGAAACTTTCTGGAATAACCCCGACGAATGCGGTATTTCTTCTTGATGACGGATTTCAGCACAGGATGCTCCATCGTGATCTTGATCTGGTCTGCATCGATAAAAGGGTTCTCCATGACAGTTTGATCCCTTGCGGATACCTCCGTGAACCACTTGAATCTCTCAACAGAGCAGATGCGGTATTTCTGATCGATGATTCCAGGTCTGTTCAGGAGTGCTATAAGGTCAAGGATGAGATAACAAAGCGTTTTCCTGGTCTGCCCTGTTTTATTCTGTGCCAGGAAGCTGACTGCTGGGTGAATTTCAACACTGGACAGCAAAGCAGTACACCTCCTCTGACAAACCCGGTCGCCTTCTGCGGCATAGCACGGCCATACCGTTTTTTTGATCTGCTCAGGAGTCTGGGGGTAAACCCATGCAGGGAATTAAAGTTCTCCGATCATCATATATATAATGAACCTGATTTTAATTCTATCCACGAATTATATTCTCAGGGATTGGTGACAACAGAAAAGGATGCCTTCAGGCTGAAGAATTCCGGAGTTGTTATTTCTTCAGAATTTTGGTATCTTAAGATAAAACTGAGGTTTACCGATTCCGATTCGCAATCAGATTTTAACCGATTAATAAGCGGCTTGATATCTAATATATAGAAGGAGGAGTTGTCCATGAGAGTAGTTACATTTGGCATTCTGTCAATTTTTACCGTACTCTGTTTCAGCAGTATCATTTCTGCGGATGAAAAGCAATATGTAGAAGTTAAAGCACCTTTCGCGAACGTCTACAAAGAACTCGATCCTAAATCCGAGATAATTGAACAGGCAAAAAAAGGTGATCATCTGGAACTGGTCTTCGAAGGCACCTCATGGTACCATGTAAAAGTTAAAGAGAGCTTCGGATGGGTAGAGAAAAAGGCCGGTGAAGTTGTGGACAATCCCGGCGGCGTATCTGTAGTCTCAATACTTCTCTTATTATTGCTCATTGGCGGGACTACAGGTGGTGTATACTATTATATCTCTAAAAGCAAGGTGGCGGAAGCCTGAGTCTTTCGCACAGACTCATTATGAATATTAATATTGCGCAAAGAATAGCCTGGATACTGATTTTATTCTCTTTGACTGCTGCCCAGGAAAAGCAGGTAGAAGTAGTTGATCCCTATACCAATGTCTATATAGCTCCTACTCCGAACTCAAAACTTCTGGGAGTGGTTAACAAGGGAGAAAAATGCACAGTTCTCAGTGATATAAATGACTGGTACCGGATAAAGGTTCCAGGCATTACCGGTGGATGGTTGCGCAAATCAGCAGTAAAACTCCTGGAACCATCAACTCCTCCTCCCCCACTTCCACCACCTCCTCCTCCACCGGTTGAACCCGTTTCTGTGCCAACTCCTCCTGTTAGTTCAGATAGTCCAGTGGCGGTGGTAGAGTCCATTTCTGTCCCGGTTGTCAGCGCTGAAGAAGTCTCTGACAAACCTGTTTCAGCAATTGACACGTCATACTACCGAAGGTCACAGGCTTCTACACAGAAAGCCTTCAGCAGCCGAAAGGAACAAAAGAGAAGTGAGCAGAAACCAGAGCCGGTAAAAAAAGAGTCCCGCATTAAAAACTGGTTTACACAACAGAATTTTTTGCAGTCACCACCTGTCGTGCACCAGTTTGATGATGATGATCCAGGTATCAAATATTTCCAGGTCACTTATTCAATGACCAAAGTCCTTCTTTATCTCAGCCCCGATGCCCCGCTTCTGGGTATGGCTAAAAAAGGTGAAAATCTCCCCCTTGTAGGTGAGGGGGAATCCTGGTGTAAAGTAGTGTACAAGGATACTATCGGATGGATCGAGCGGAAGTATGGGAATATCATCGATGCTCCGGGATCGATCCTCTCCCTCAACCTGCGGGGGATAGGATTTCTGGCGGCCGCAGTCGCTCTTTTCTTCATCGTTATATTCATCCCGATTCTGATAATCAGAAAAAGAAAAGCAGCAGCGCGCGACAGTGATAAGGGGCTGGCAATCAAGAAGAACGTCTTTATAATTGCCAAGACTCCTAAAACAATACAGTACAGCCTGACAGATACCACTACCACTCTGGAAAAGTGTTTTCTTGAGGCCGGTTTCCAGATCTCATCAATAAAAGATCTGCCATCCTTACGCAACAGACTCTCTGAACTCATTCCAGAAGTGGTGGTAGTAGACTTCCGGTTTGATCGTACCATCCTGCAAACACTGGAAAGAATTTTCTCACAGATCCCTGGTTCGGATAAAATTCTTTTTATCGTGTACAATGTCGCTGACATCACAGGAATGCAGCCAGGACGCATTCTTCCGGCAATGACCTTTCTGGGAGTGACTTTTTCCGACCGGGAAATCTTCAAAGTAGTCACTCCCCATCTTTTGGCTGTCAATTCACAGAACATCCAGAAAAGCATACAGTCTTCTGCCCTGGAGGGTAACATTGCTGACGGAAACCTCATTGAGGTGCTTCAGTTTATAGAGATAGGCAGCAAAACAGGATGTATTCTCATCGAGACGGAAAAGCCCTTCGCGCTTATCTACTTTCTTAATGGACGTATCATTTATGCAGCAACATCAAATGGAATAATGGGCAGGGATGCAATTTATGCCGTCCTTAACCTCAAAGAGGGAAAGTTCCGCTTCCTTGTCGACAGAAAGCCCAAAAGCAGTAATGTAAACCTGTCTACCCTTGAAGTACTGATGGAATGGACGAAGGCGGTAGATGAAGCTCATGGGCATTGATTATGGCCGGCGCAGAATAGGAATAGCCGTTACCGACAGCTCCGGGCAACATATCCGCGGCCTTACAACTATAGACAGAAAAAAACATCCTGATCCTATAATCCCCCTTATTTCCATCATCGGACAGGAAAACCCCGATCTTCTGGTCCTGGGCCTTCCACTTGACATCAATGATGCCGAAACGGTAATGTCAAAAGAAGTAAGGTGTTTTGCGGAAAGCCTGAAAGAGCGATCCGGTAAACCGGTTGATTTTGCCGATGAAAGCCGCTCTTCCAGAAGAGCTTCCGAATTGATGCTGTTCAGGAAAAAGAAACAGCGTCGTGACAAGGCGGCAATTGACCGTCTGGCAGCGTGTCTGATTCTGGAAACATATCGTGAGGACCATCTGTGAGGGATTTGAGGTATCTTTTCTTACTCTGCCTTTGTCCAGTTATGATGGGACTTACCTGTGAACCACCGGCTCCCCTCCCTCCTGAACCAGGCAAACCGGCATTTACAGAGATAAAATTGAAAGTCGTAAAAGATGCTCTGGGAGATTACATGGAAGGAGTGCATCTCTCCTGGGCTCCACCGGAAACAATCCCTGTTCCAATTTCGTTTTATACCCTGGTCAGGAAAATGCCGGGAGATTCCGTTTTCGATGTCTTCACCAGATCATCAGGTATCCCACCAGAAATATCCACTCTTGAAGATTTTCTTGAACCGCAGGTTTTCCCGAAAAGTGATATTAACCTGTCAGTCATATATTACAGAATTTACGCAGTTGATGAACTGGGAAGAGAGGGACAGCTCTCTGATCCATGTTCTCTCAAGCTTGCTCCACAACCCAGAAACAAAGATATTCTGAGTAAGGACACATGCCTGCATTGGGAGTCAGATATTAAAGGCGGAGTCTTTTCCTACGCCCACATCTGGAATGACAATTCGGGTGACACATTGACAAGCTCTAAAGAGCTTGTATTCTCCGCAACCGACAACCCTGCCAGGTTCAGCGCCTGCTTTCCACCTGAATTCCATCCGCTGGCACCAGGCAAATGGCATTATGCTCTGTTCGTGGAGATTAATGAGACTTATTCTTTGAAAACCGGGTATTTCAATGTCCTTTAAAAAACATGCTTTTTACCTTATTCTCTTAACTCTCATCTCCAATGCAGGAGCTGAGATCAGGTATAAGCTGAATTCACTGTCCGAGAATTCAGCCCTGATAAGCTTCCAAATTACAAACCATTCCCCCGATGAAGAATGCTGGTTTGCATTCACTTCTCTGCCAACCGTAGAATGCACCTTCAGAGCTGTTTTCCATGACAGTACTACAGGGATAACCCACTCCGCTAAAGTTGAAAAAAGATCAGGCGGTCTGTTCCACAGCAACTGGCTGCAGTGGTACAGTTTCAAAGCTATGGGTGATTTAAATTCCTCCTCTCTGAAGGGAGAAATCTCACTTCATTTCAACTCACCGGTTTACAGAACAGCAGAAAAGGAAAAGGCTGTTATCAAGGGTAATGTACTCATTGCTCCCCTTTTCACTCCATTAAGCAAAACAGCGGCAGAACTCCCCGCCATTTCGTTTACAAAAGGCATCCGCATTTCGGTTGTGAAAGATGGAATATATCAGATCACCCCATCCGACCTGAAAGACCTGGGCATTCCAGTTGAAAAAATCGATTCCAGAACATTCCGTCTCTTCGAGAAAGACCGCGAGATTCCCATCTATGTAACCAACTCTCATAAATCAAGGTTGGGCCCTGATGACAGGATACTGTTTTACGGAAGAGCACTCAGGGGAAAAAACAGCTACTACGAACAGTTTTCAAATACCAACTGTTACTGGCTTACCTGGGGAGGTGCTCTCGGCGCCAGAGTAGCAGAGGTTTCCGGACAACCGAGAAAAGATCCTTCACAGTACTCCACTACAGGAGAATTGGTAGAAGCGCGTGATTTTATCGACACTGTACATCTTGAATACGACAATTTTATCCTTTACCTGGGAAGTGTGGCAGACATTCCTCCCGATGAAGTCACAGATCCGCCATTGACACAATCACATGTCGATAACTGGTACTGGGGGCATATCGGCAGAGAGCAGCTTACAGTTTTCAACATTGATATTCCTAATGCTGCTGCTTCCGGAACTGCCAAAATGCGTATTGGATTAATGGGAGTAACAAAAAATGATTCTATCAGCAATGATCACCATTTCAGAATTCTGTTCAATAATGACCCGCTAGGATCAAAAGACACGGCAGTATGGGATGGACAGCGCTTTTTCATCTATGAAAGCGATACTTTTTCCGTTGACAGGTTCGAAGATCTGAACAGAATCAGTTTTATCTCCTCCAGAAGAGACTTTCACGATTACGCTGCTCTGAACTGGATAGAGCTTATATATAACCGTAATTTCCAGACAAAAGAAAACAGCATATCCTTCAAGAATAATCCCAATGCCTTGGGAAAGGTTGTCGAATATGAACTGACTAACTTCGGGGAAGAAGATCTTGAACTCTGGGATATTGGCCGGAACAGATATTTCGTTGATTTTCTGCTCTCTGATGGAAGCGGCAGACTCCGCAACACAAAAACGCTGACTTTCCAGGACAGCATCAATTATGAAACCCGGTATCTTGCCCAGGCAAAGAAAAAAAGGCTTACGCCAGCACTCATGGTGCTGGACACCATAAAGGATGACTGGAAGAAACTTGCGGGAACAGAATATCTGATTATCAGCAGCAATAAGTTTCGTGAAGAATTTGAGCCGCTGCTCAAGGTACATACCGACCTTGGACTGAGCACAGCTTTTGTTGATATCGATGATATCTACAACAGGTTCTCTTATGGCATCCGTGATCCTGAAAGTATAAGAACCTTTCTGAAATATCTCTTTTCAATTTCTGGAAAAAAACCTCCCCGCTACCTGCTTCTGGGAGGGGATACCACTCACGATCTAGACAAAACAGGCTCCCTGAATGTCGTCCCGACACACCTTTCAAGATTCCCCGGATGGGGTCCGGGTGCCGATGACGGATATTTCGGAACAGTCTGGGGAGAGGACAACTTCCCTGATATATGTGTCGGCCGTTTCCCTGCGGGTAATGAACAGGAGTTAAGAACTCTTGTCGATAAGACAGTAAAGTATATCAAAAATCCCCAGCGTGGATACTGGCGTGACAATCTGCTCCTGCTTGGCGGAGGTGAAGCTGATTTTACTGCATTCAACAACTCTTTAGTAAATGAGACAATTGGCTCAAAATTGAACGTAATACGAATGGATGCGGATTCCGGGTCACAATTCTACAGAGACGGTTTCACTGCCTCCAATTTTATCGCAGGGAACATCAATTCAGGTGTCTTTCTTATCAGTTTCAACGGCCACGGCGGAGGAAACATCTGGTCCGACAACAATTTCTTCGGTTACAACGATCTCCCAAAACTCTACAATGGTCAATGGGGTAGCGGAGGAAGACTTCCGGTTGTCTTCAGTTTTACCTGTCTCACCGGATTCTTCGAAAGCAACACTTACCGCTCCCTCGGAGAGGAATTTATAAGAACCAATCACAATGGCGCGATCTGCTTTTATGGAGCCAGTGCCTATACATCCAAGACAGGAAATTTCCTGATGAACAAGCTCCTTATGGAGCTTGCTCTTGATGGCAGTTTCAGTACGATAGGAGAGCTCTTTGATTTCTGCGAACTCAACATGCTTGTTCGCTACGGGCCGGAGTACATCTTTCTTGTCCGTCAATACAATCTTCTTGGCGATCCTGCCCTGCCCTGGGTACTCACCCCGGATACCCTTGACATTTCACTCTCAAGATCTTTCCTCGAGAGCGGAGACAGCCTCAAGGTAAAAGCCAACACCAGCCCGGTAAAAAAAGGCAATATCAAACTGACTGTCAAAGCAGGTTACGAGGTATGGGATCAGAATATTTCCACAGTTAATAAGGGCAGCATTTCCAGAACATTTTCTGTAAAGGAGAAAGCCGGTACATCAAACGGTGTTGTCAGAGCTTATGCGTGGAATGACACTGCTGAGGTGCGGGGATGGGTCTCTTTTGCGAAAGATACAATCATGGTACACAATGTGCGTTTGTCACCCGAAAAACCGTTTTTCGGAGACAGTGTCCTTGTCCACTGCAGACTTCAGACCGGTTCATCCCCTGTTGTCCGCCTTCTTTATGCTCTTTCTGAGGGCAACAGGGAGGATGTTTCATGGCTGGATATGAGAATGGATCCGGACAGCGCCGACCGATGGGTTTCAAACCAGAAGATCCCCCTTACAAGCAGCGAAAATGTAAATAAACGTCTGCTTCTTCTTTTCCAGGTTTACGCATCAGAAGAAACCAAACAAAGTTCCATATTCAGCTTCAATATAAAAGGTCGGCCCGATCTTGCATTCGCAGAAAATGCAATCAAACTGAACTGGGAAGATGATTCTCTGAGAATCAAATTCACGGTTCTTAACATCGGAAACGCCGCCTCTGCCCCCTTTAATATTCTTCTTCAATGGATACGGCCGAACGGATTCACAGATACCATTGCTGTTCTGAAATGTAAGGATTCTCTGAACCCGGGAGCCTTCCGTTCTTTCTCCAAAGCAATTCCCGATACTCAGGGGACTTTACAATATAGTGGGATACTCAATTTCGACGGCAGATTTACCGAAATTCTCAGTGGAAATAACAGCGTAACAGCCAGTACCCACCTTATCTATTCCACACTCAAAGGGCCATCCGATACCCTCCGCTCCGCCGGAGGAGGATTATTGATCGTACCAACGCGTAAATTTGACAAACCTCGCAGAATCTTCCTATTTGACAATCCTATGAGCGTCGCTCAGCCTCTTTTGACAGATTCACGCTGGCTTAATCTGAAAAGTGACTCAGCCGCAGAGATGTCAATTGGAAGCCGTCCTGCTCTGAGCAGTTCAGATACCCTGATCTGGATCTTCCATCCGGACACTGCTGACCTGAACCGGTCACTGAAAAAAACAACCGCGGCCTCCGGCAAACTGGCAGTAATGCAGTATGACAGCCAGATTTCAAAGTGGAGGTCTGCAGGAGGCAGCCCTAATGCCTCCAATACCCGATTCACTGTTCGAACCAATGAAAGCGGACCCTTGTCACTCTCTTTTCTTACCGATACACGTGTCCCCGACATCGAGCTTTCGGTCTTTGGGAGAACACTGAATTCCCTTGACTACGCAGCAAAAGACAAACCTTTCAGTATAATGCTCTCCGATCCTTCAGAAATTTATCCCGGATCAGTTTCAATCTCTCTTAACAGGAAAAAACTCCCTCCGGACAGCCACTCTGAAATCCCATTTTCCGGTGACCTGAGGAACATGCTGATCACAGCTTATCCAAAACCCCAGAGGACAATCGATTCCCTTGAAATCAGCCTTGAGGATCTCGCAGGCAATCGCGCGTCAAGAACCTATGCCTATATGCCCGGCGACGACCTCTCGATTAAATTTCTGGCTTGTCACCCCAATCCTTTTTCTGTACACAAAACCCCAAATGGGATAAAATTGGTCCGCTTCGCTTACTTGCTCACCGATCTGGCTGACAAGGTCGTGCTTTCTGTTTACACTGTCACAGGGAAAAAGATCAAAACCTGGACATTTCACGATGTTATAGGATATCAGGAACAAGACTGGGATGGCAAAGATGAAGATAAGTACAGAATTGCCAATGGAACCTATTATGTAAAACTGACAGCAAGCAAGGGCAAAAAGAGTGTGAAAAAAACTATCAGAATTGCCAAACTGGAGGGTTATTGATGGCCCTTTTTATCGTATCTACACCAATCGGCAATCTGGCCGATATAACTTTCCGGGCAGTAAGTACACTCAAAGAAGCCGATTATATTCTCACAGAGGATACCCGTGTTTCAAGAAAACTCCTTTCTCATTATGATATCAATGTTCCCCTTATAGCCTACCACGATTTCAACAAAGAGAAAGTTACTCCTTCACTTGTGCAGAAACTGAAAGATGGAAAGAATCTGGCGCTTATCACCGATGCCGGTACTCCGGGAATAGCAGACCCGGCCTACAACCTTGTCAAAGCAGCCATCGAGGAGAACATAAAAATCGTGCCAGTCCCCGGGGCATCCGCTCTGCTTGCAGCACTGGTTGGCAGCGGGATGCCTACTGATCGTTTTGTGTTTGAGAATTTCCTGCCACATAAGAGTTCCCAGCGTATCAAACTCTTCGAGACGTTGAGAGATGAACCCCGGACTGTTATTTTCTATGAAACTCCCCACCGCATTATCAAGGTGCTCTCAGAGATCAAAGAGGTCCTGGGGAATATAAAGGTAGTGATTGCCAGGGAACTTACCAAGGTATTCGAGGAGTACCTCAGAGGTGATCCAGACTCTCTTCTTAAGCATTTTGAAAAACATCCACCCAGAGGAGAGATGGTAATAATGCTTAACACCAGATTCAGGACAGAATCAGAAGAGGACCACTGACTCTACAACCTGGATGAGATCCGGTTTGCAGAAGTATCAGGAATAACCCATCTCCCCAGAGGCTCGATTCTGGGATTGTTTCCTGTCTCCCATGGAACCGCTGTTCCTGAAAGAAATGCATCTACTGTAAGGCCCAGAGCGACCGGAATACGCATCTCAGGAGGAATTCCAAGCTCCTGTATACTCTTTACCGGAACAGAATCGAAATAAGTGGAGAGGTATTCCATAAGTGTAAGATTGTTCGTGCCGCCTCCGGAAATGTAAACCGCTGACGGGGCCACTGAGGAACGTATCTCTCTGCGGAAAAAATCATAAATTGCCTTTGCTGTCAGGGCAGTCACTGTCGAGGCTCTGTCAGAGGGAGACATCTCTCTCAGGGCAGGATCATCAAGTAATTGATCAAACTGATCACTGTATGCCTGTTTGGGTGCCGGTTTTAAAAGCCACTGACTCTGGGCCAGTCTGTTCAAGCAATCCCCATCAACATTGCCCCTGGCAGAAAAAGAACCATCACGGTCAAAACTCTCCCCTGTGTTAAATTCCTTTATTACTTTGTTAAGCAGGCAGGATCCCGGCCCGCAGTCAGAATCCACAAGCACAGAAGAACTCTCGGTATCGATCACAGTGATTCTGCTTGTCAAGCCAATATTGATGAGGATTACAATACCGTTGCACCTCGATGTGATAATCTGGTTTCCGGGATTATTCGGGAGAACACCCGGGCCGCCTGCTATAATGTTATGGCGCACAAGATCGGTAATAACAGGCACTCCAAGAGAACTGGAAACAAACTGACCATCACCAACCGGAATATCCCAGTATGACTGCTGCAGGTTCTCACCTGTTGCTCCTCTCCAGAGAAGAGGCTTGTTGAGGACCACATAATGAGGAACCCTGAGAGCTGCTGGTGTTTGAGCCAGTGCAGTCTTCGCACACTCAATCAATAGAAGGGAAACCTTGTAATCAAGCCAGCCTAATTCAGAAATCTTTAATTGACTGTCATTTCCTGAAAGGCTCTCCATCAGCCATGACACTTTCTGAGGGTATGGCATAAAAGCATGAGAGATAATCTCCCAGTCGGTGCCGTTTACTCCAAGGTATATACTCTGAATACCACCCTGAACCCCGCTTGCGGAAATAACCAGAATACGTTTTTTTCTTGCTTTACGGATTTTATTTATCATCTGTGGAATCATACTTTAAATATACATCCGTCAGAGATTTTAACTAAACTCTCAGATATTCAGTAAAACAGAAGAATTTGCATTGAACAGGGTGAATCCGAAATACAGCTGATAAAAAAACGCTTCCTCTGGGATTCCAGAGAAAAGCAGTAATAATGACGATAGAAAATCTTCCGTAGTTATCCGAAAACCTTCACGTACTTTAGAAGGCGATCCCGAAATTAATTCCAAACTCAGAAGGAAAATCTTTTTCCCTGGAAAGACCATATGAGTAATAATCATCATAATCTTCGTCGCCAGTCATCAATGCTAATGCGTTCTGAGCAAACCGGAGTTCTGAATAGAAACACACCCTGGAGTTCCTGGGTACCATTATCCCGATTTGTATATAGGGTTCCAGCCCCATCTGAATACTATTTGCAAAATCGATAAACGGCATTATTCCGCCGCCAAGATACATGCCAACCACATTGTTTATAACATAATAACTTGCGCCCGCTTCAAAAAAAACACCTCCATACTGTCTTACATTGGCATCAAATGCATCCCTGGGAATTTTCCCACCTACTCCGAATTCCATAAAAAACTTCTCAGCATCAGCCTTGTAGTTAAATCCAATACTTACAAGCGGGCTGAATTCCCTGACAAATGATGTAGGATAGCTCATCCCGATTTTAACACCTTTAAGAGTTTCAATAAAAGTTTTGTTATGCCCCATACCTTCCCGTCTGGTAACATTATTCATATCACGGGTTTCCTCAACAGAAACTTTTTTCCACAACGCACGTGAAAACCTGACGGTAGATTCCTCTATATCACCATAAGTCACCAGAGTCAGTTCTGCTTTATGGATCAGGTTTCCATCCTTGTCCATTCTGGAAACTGTCACTATGGTTTTCCCATTATCCAGAAGATCCTGATCATCCCTGCTTCTTTCTTCCTTATTTATTATGATTACTCTTTGACCACCTGAAGTATCAATTAACGCTTCTTTTTCCTCTCTCCTGCTCAGGTAAAGCCCCACAGCATTAATTTCGATGTACTCGTCAACGCCCAGTTTCTTTGCTGCAGCCACCAGATCGTCATTATCTTTAACAGCCGCCGCTGATTTAAGGGGATTTATCACCTTCATATTGGAAACACTTGCGTACTTGTTTGCCAGGAGCATCCCGAATGCATCAGCAAAGCTTTTGTCAATATTCACTCCCTGGACCGGAAAAACCGCCACAGACTGACCGGAATACACAAAGCCGGACAGACAAAGAAGAATAGAGAAGAGTTTTACTGTGCGCATGGACACTTCCTCCTTGCAATTTGGGTATTTGGTTTAAGCGCTTATAAAATAGATCCGCCCAACCATTTAAGTCAATAACCCCTCCTCTCCCCTGATTGAATTTAATTTTACAACCAGGGTCAGCTTTTGCAAAGTAGTTTCGTAAATGAAAAACAATTAATTCAATAAAAAAACCACTATCGCTGGCAACAGTGGTTACAAAATAAAACTCTTTACAACCGGGTCTGCTTAATCAGTGAACACTTTCAAGTATCTGTTGCGGTAGGAGTTTTTCAGCCGATGAATAGCTTTCTCCTTTATCTGGCGTACCCTCTCACGGGTAAGATGAAGACGTCTGCCGATCTCATCGAGAGTATGCGGGGTGTCCTCACCCACACCAAAGTAAAGCTTGAGCACTCTCTTTTCGCGGTCGTTAAGGGTGTCTAAAATCCGGTTTACTCCCTCCTGCACCGACATCTCTATCAGACGACTGTCAGGAAGCTCCTGATTCTCATCCTGAAGCAGATCTATCAACTCTGAACTGTCATCAGCCTGAATCGGGGTGTCCAGAGAGAGGTAGCGGTTGCCAATCTTCTGTATCTCGATAATCTCTTTTACATTAAGCTTAAGCTCCTGGGCAATTTCCTCCACAGAGGGCATCCTGCGGTACTTCTGCTCAAGCTTGCATTGGGTCCTGCCCACTTTGTGAATAATCCCAATCCGGTTCAAGGGTACCCTGGTAATTCTGGAACGGTCGGCCAGAGCCCTCAGGATTGCCTGTCTGATCCACCATACAGCATAGGAAATAAATTTAAAATTTCTCTTCTCGTCAAAGCGTTTTGCAGCCTGGATCAGCCCCAGATTTCCCTCACTGATCAACTCTCCCAAAGGCAATCCCTGATTCTGGTAATTTCTGGCTACACTGACTACAAAGCGAAGGTTCGCTTTGATAAGCTTCTCCAGCGCTTTCTTGTCACCTTTCTTTATTCTGACCGCCAGCCGCGCTTCCTCTTCAGCCGAAAGTGCTTCATTTCTGCTTATCTCTTTTAGATAAAGCTCCAATGAGTTTTCGTCAGGAATAATCATTCTCTTTTCAACCATCAGTAATTTTCCTCCAGAAAAGGATTGCATTTTTGTAGCCGGAAAAAAATACATCCGACCGCCGGCAACATTAAAGAGCCCTCATTACCTTGTCGAGATTCTCTGTCTCGCCGATAACAACCAGTATGTCATTCGATTCAATTACGGTATCAGCACCGGGAATATTGCTTATAACTTTCTCCACATGCTCCACTCCATTCTTGCCCTGCACCTCAACCATCCGGTGTATCGCCACTACGTTTATCCCGAAACGGGCACGAAGGTTAAGCTTACCAAGTGTTTTTCCGGTAAAACTCACAGGGACACTTATCTTGGCGGCAGCAGTTGTCTCACTTATGTAGCTAATGTCCAGTAAACTCTTATGGATTAGACCGTAAGCCAGCTTCTCTGCAGCTTCAACTCCGGGAGTGATAATCTGATCGATTCCAACCGCTTTGAGAATTTTGATATGAAGTGGGTCTGAAGCACGGGAGATCACTTTTTTTACGCCATTATGCTTTAAAAGTACCGATGTGAGGAGATTGGCTTCGAAATCCTCTCCTATGCAAACGATCCCCACATCGACATCGTTCAAACCAAGAGATTCAAGCGCTTTCTCATCCGTGCTGTCCATACACACCGAATAAGTAACCAGGTCCCGTATCTCTTCAACAAGTTCCATATTCCGATCTACAGCTATTACCTCAGTACCTTTCTGAGCAAGATTCTCAGCCAGAGCTCGCCCGAATACCCCAAGTCCGATTATTACAAACTTATCCATTCATCCTCCAAAAGCTCTATTATCCGATCATCACAGCTTCAGATGGATACTCGACACGTGTGGCAGATTGCTCGTTGGAAGCTGTGATGGCAAAGGCAAGTGTAAGTGCCCCAAGTCTGCCTATGAACATAGAAATCACAATTATCACTTTACCAGCAATGGATAAATGTGGCGTAAGCCCTCTTGAGAGGCCGCAGGTAGCAAAAGCGGAAACCGCTTCGAAAACTATATCTATCCCTCTGGCAGTCTCGGTCAAGCTCAGCATGAAAATAATTGCCGTCACAAACATTACTGCAAAAGCAAACACAACCAGCGCCCGGTTAAGCACAAGAAACGGCAACCGTCTTTTGAAAATGACAATACGGTTCTGCCCCGATATTATGGCAATAATACTTGACCACAACACCCCAAGTGTGGTGGTCTTTATCCCTCCACCGGTGGATCCCGGTGATGCCCCGATGAACATCAATACAATCACTACCAGTGATGAGGGAATACTGAGAGATGCCATATCAATTGTATTATACCCTGCACTGCGGGCTGTAATGGAATTGAAAAAAGCGGTAAGCACCCGGAGATAACCCCAGTGATTCTCATCCAGCAGCAAAAGCAGCAGGAATCCGACAACAAGGAGAATAGCACTGATTATCAAAACCATTCTGGTCTGGATATTTGTTCTATAGTTTCTCTGAAACTTGTGCCAGCTTTTAATCACACCGCTGAGATCCATCAATACTATATACCCCAGACCACCCAGGATCACCAGTACAGAGATACATAGTAAAACCCCGGTATTATTCTGGAAAGAGACCAGACTGTCACTGAATGTGGAAAAACCTGCATTGTTAAAAGCACAAATGGAATGGAAAACCGAATTGTAGATCAACTGTCCAAAAGTCCAGCCTTGATCCACCCAGAAAAACATCAGCACCACAGCACCTGCTGCTTCGATTCCAAGTGTAATAAGAACTGCATTACGAAGCAGATTGGTGATAGTACCTATTTTCTCGACGTTCATCATCTGGTGGAGAACAACCCTCTCACGAATACCAATTCCCCGGCCAAAAAAGATAGCCAGAAAACTTGATAGAGTCATCAAGCCCAGGCCACCTATCTGTACAAGGACTAAAATGATGATCTGGCCAAAACGGGTAAAATAGGTAGAAGTATCCACTACAGTGAGTCCGGTAACACATGTCGCACTGGTTGCAGTAAACAACGCATCAAGAAAACTCATCGACACATTTCCGGGTGTCGCCCTGGGAAGCATCAGAAGTCCGGTCCCAACCAGAATTAATACAAGAAAACTGATAATAAGAGTCTGGGAGGGATGAAATTTCAGAGATACGATCCTGGTATTGTATTTTATACCTTCTGTGACAATGTTCAGAATAATCAGTATCTGAGCTAAGCCAATGTAAACTTCTGTGACAGCAGTAATATTGATATCAAAGAAATATCTGCTGACAAGATCAATGCCCATAAAACCAAAGATAAGCGCCGTCTCCAACAATATTAAAAGCGCCAATCCTGATTCAAACCACCTTTTACGGATAAAACTCCATTTTGAGCGGGCCAGGGCTACTTTTATAATGTATTGCCAGAAAAAAAATTGAACTATTCCCAGATCTACCCGGTTAAGAACCGCAACGAATTCGTCGGAGAGATAGAAACCGTACTGAAGTACCAGGCTGCTGATTGCCGCAAAACTGACAACTGCAAGGGCAAGGTTAATTGCCCTGATTATCCAGGCTGCCCAGTAATAGTAGTCCTCTGAACTGCTTCCCAGCAGTTTTTCCGGTTTAAGATGTAACTTGACTGTAGTATTCACATAGTATCCGTGTTAATTCACTTCTGGAGATATCCGGCTGGTCATTTGAATATGAAATACGCAGCTCCAATGATCAGTATAAAACCGACCAGATAATTCCACCTGAATTCCTCATGAAGGTAAAATATGGAGAAAACAGAAAACACGATCAGAGTGATTATCTCCTGGATTGTCTTTAGCTGCGCGGCTGAAAACTTTCCATGGCCTATACGATTAGCAGGCACCTGAAAACAATACTCCATCAGTGCTATAAGCCAACTGACAATTGTTACGATCCATAATGGAGAATTTTTATACTTTAAATGTCCGTACCAGGCAAAGGTCATGAATATATTGGAGATGGTAAGGAGTATGATAGTTTCCATATTTTTCCGGATGGGGAGAAAATATACACTCTGCCCAACCCTTTTTCCAACAAAGCCTCCCATCTTAACATGGAGGGAAAACGCCTGTTGCTCTTCACTGGGGTCGGAATCGGTATCGACATCGAAATCGATTCTTTCGCTCGCATTAAAGTGCGCTTATTCTACACAAATATTCCATTCCGATACCGATTCTACCCATAGAATAAACAGTGTTAATAAAGCATAAAAACTTGCCGTTTCTTATTAATCTGACCCCAGCCTTCTGATATTAAGTATTTTTCATAATCTATAAAGGAGGACGATGAAAAACCAGTTTCTTGACTTTTTGAGTAGTGGCGTACCGGTAATTTTTGACGGAGCGATGGGGACCCAGATCCAGAAATTTTCCCTCCCGGAAGAGTGCTTTCAGGGTGCGCCTGGCTGTAATGAGATCCTTAACCTGAGCAGCCCGAAAACCGTTATCGCTGTTCATGAAGAGTACCTGAATGCCGGAGTGAATGTAATCGAAACCAATACTTTCGGTGCAAGCAGACCAAAGCTCAATCAATACAGGCTGGGTGCAAAGGTTTATGAGATCAATAAAGCAGCAGCCAGTATCGCCCGGCAAGCTGCAGATCAGTATAAATCAAAACAAGCTGTGTTTGTGTGCGGTTCCATGGGCCCTACGGGATATCTCCCCTCATCCAGAGATGAAAGCCTGGGGAAAATTACATTTGATCAGCTTGTTGAGATATTTCAGGAGCAGGCAGAAGGCCTCCTGGATGGCGGGGTGGACATTTTACTTATAGAAACATCCCAGGACCTGCTTGAAGCCCGGGCAGCAATGACCGGGATAAAACGACTCCTTGAAAGAAAAGGTGTTTTTGTCCCAATCCAGGTTCAGATCACTATAGATTCCACAGGAAGGATGCTCCTTGGAAGCGGGATAGAATCATTCCTGGGGACAGTATCAGGTATCGGGCCCTCAGTCATAGGTCTCAATTGCGGAACCGGCCCATCTGAGATCCTCCCCTATTTAAAGAAACTGCTTGAACTATCACCATTTCCGGTCTCCGCTCTTCCTAATGCAGGTGTGCCCCGGAATGTGGATGGCAATGCAGTGTACAATATGAGTCCAGAAGACTTCGCGGAGGCATTAGTTCCACTGGTAACTGAACACGGACTGGAAGTAGTTGGCGGATGCTGCGGCACAACACCTGATCATATAGCCCAACTGGCGAAAAAACTTAAAGGCAAAAAAGTCGCTCAGAGGAAAAAACCGGAAAGCTTCTGCTGGCTCTCTACATCGATTGGCGGAATCGACCTGGAAAGTGCAAAAAAGCCTTTGATAATCGGAGAAAGACTCAATACTCAGGGCTCGAAGAAGACAAAAGAACTGGTATTTGCGGAGGATTACGAGGAACTGTCTCAGATAGCTCTTGAGCAGAAGGCAGCAGGCGCCGCGGTGCTCGATTTATGTGTGGCAATAACTGAGAAAGACAATGAGGCAGAGATCATGGGTAAACTGGTCAGGCATCTTTCTGACCGGATCGAAACCCCGTTCTGTATCGACAGCACCGATCCCTCGGTTCTTCTGACTGCCCTTAAGTCAAACCCGGGTTCGGTGATGCTCAATTCAATCAATCTTGAGGACGGAGGAGTAAAGGCTGAAAAGATCCTTCGCCTCGCGAAGGAATTCGGTTGTCCTGTTATTGCTCTGACAATAGACGAAAAGGGAATGGCCAGAACAGTTGAGCGGAAGCTGTCTGTTGCACGCAGATTAAGAGACCTGGCTTGTGTAAAGTATGGTCTTCCAGAACATTTCCTTTACATCGACACTTTGGTTTTCACTCTCGCGACCGGTGATCCGGAGTCCGCGGATGCAGCGGTGCAGAGTCTGGAGGCTATCAGAAGAATTAAACAGGAGATGCCGGAGGTAAGAACCATAATGGGAGTCAGCAATGTCTCTTTCGGTCTCAAACCTGGTGTACGCAAGATTCTCAACCAGATGCTCCTCACTCATGCGGTTGAAGCTGGTCTCGATGCGGCGATATTCAACCCGCTGCACCTTGAAGATCCGGCAAAGTACGATGTGAAGAAAAGACAACTGGTGGAAGATCTGCTTTTTAATAAAAAACCCGATGCATTACAAGTCCTTATAAGCCATTTCGAATCAGAGGAATCAAGTAAGCAGAAAACAGCAGAACCGGTTATCAAAGAAATAAATCTTTCACCGGAAGAGAGACTGCATAACTGCGTACTCAACCGTGACCGCCGTAATCTTTCAGAAATCCTGGAAACGCTGTTAAAAAACACTGACGCCAGGGAAATTCTGAATAAAATCCTGCTTCCTGCTATGGCCGAAGTCGGAGAAAAAATGTCAAAAGGAGAAATGATTCTTCCTTTTGTCCTCCAGGCCGCAGAAGTGATGAAAGAAGCTGTCTCGATTCTTGAAACTCACCTTTCAGGGGAAGACAGCGTGGTAAAGGGAAAGGTTGTAATCGCTACAGTCTACGGTGATGTTCATGATATCGGGAAAAACCTTGTGGGATCGATCCTGAAGAATCAGGGTTTCAATATCATTGACCTCGGCAAAAGCGTTCCGGTCGAAACTATTGTTGACACTGTACGCAGGGAGAAACCCGACGCAGTTGGCCTTTCGGCTCTCCTTGTCACCACATCGCGACAGATGGCACAATGCGCGGAAGTGTTGAAAAATGAGGGTTTTTCTGTTCCGCTGCTTGTTGGAGGTGCAGCAATAAACAGAGAATTCGCAGAACGTATTGCCAAATTAGAGGATGGCAGTACCTATCCCGGAGGAATTTTCTACGCCAGGGATGCTTTTGAGGCATCAAGGATACTGGATTCTTTAAGCAACGGAAACCCGCAGGAAAACAAAGAAAAAGCAGAAAAAGAAACAGTGGAAGTAAAAGTAAATGATTGCGTCGAACCCACAGAATCAATTGAATACGGGCCTCACCTGGAGCCGCCCTTCTGGGGTACCGGTGGTATGCTCGTCTGGAATCCCTCAAATCTGCTTGACACACTTGATACAGAGCGACTGTTCAAGGCAGAATGGAGAGGAGGGAAACTCGCCCAGAATAAATACACCGAAGCAGTAAAAAATCAGTTTCAACCGGCTTTTGACAGCATTAAAAAAGAGATCCTCAACTCAGGACTTCTTGAACCGCGGGGTTTTTACGGTTTCTTTCCGGTAATTACCGAAGATCGGAAAGTTATTCTCCTCGATCCAGGAAATTTCCACACCGAGCTTGTTGCATTTGATTTCCCGAGAATGCCGCGGAAAAAGTGCCGCTCTATTGCCGATTATTTCAGCCCTGATGGTGACCTGATTGGTTTACAAGTTGTCACTCTGGGCAGTAAACTGGGCGAGCGATGCAGGGAGTATTTCCAGAAAGAGGAGAAATACAGTTACGGTTATTTTCTCCACTCTCTTGGCAGCATGGTAGTTGAAAACCTGGCAGAGAGAGTTACCTCGGAAATGCGCCATGGGCTTGGTCTGGAAGCAAAAACCGGAAGACGTTACAGCTTTGGGTACCCAGGACTCCCCCCGCTTGAGGAGCAGAAGAAGCTTTTTGAACTGATGGGAATCGAGGAACGGCTTGGAATCCACTTGACACCCGGATTTCAGATGGACCCTGAGCACTCGACACTGGCTGTCTTCGTCCATCATCCACAAGCCGAATATATGATCTGAATGACAGAGTGACGGAATAGTGGAAAAAACAAGCCTCTGTCCTCTGTCTTCTGTCCACTGATAACTATGCTTACAGATGATTTTGACTACCACCTTCCTGAAGCTCTTATAGCACAGAGGCCTGCAGAGCAGCGCGACTCCTGTCGTCTTCTTCACCTTGATAAAAGAAGCGGTGATGTCGCTCATCATGTTTTCAGCGGCCTTGTCTCACTCCTGAAAAAGGGTGACCGTCTTGTGTTCAACGACACCAGGGTCATTCCGGCCCGTGTGCACGCAGTGAAAGATTCCGGTGCTCAGGTTGAATTTCTCTTCACTGAAAAGGTAGATGACCTTACATGGAAAGCAGTTGTGTATCCGGGAAGGCGTCTGAAAAAGGGATCCTGTGCTGAAGTCGTGGACAACAAAGGATGTTTCCTGCATGTAACAGAGGTCCTTCCAGGAGGCGACCGTCTGGTAAAGCTTCAAAGTGAGCATATTACAACTATGGAGGCTTTTCTGGAAACATGCGGCCATATTCCTCTGCCTCACTATATTACACGTCAGGATGAGAGCTGTGACAGAGAGATGTACCAGACAGTATACGCCAGTAAAGCCGGTGCCATCGCCGCACCAACAGCCGGGCTTCATTTTACAGATAATCTCATGAACTGTTTGAGAGAATCCGGCATCGATTTTTCCTATCTCACTCTTCATGTGGGTATAGGTACGTTCAGGCCGGTGAAAGTTTCCAACCCGGCGGATCATGAGATGCACGAGGAAAGCTATTCCCTGTCATTAAAGACCGTTGAGGAAATTCTCGGAACAAAAGCCTCCGGAGGCAGGGTAATAGCTGTAGGGACAACAACAGTGAGAGTCCTTGAACACTGCTCCGCTTCCGGTACTCTCAAACCCTCCTCAGATAAAACAAAGCTTCTCATTCTGCCGCCATATAAGTTTAGAACAGTTGACGGGCTGATCACAAATTTTCATCTGCCCAAATCAACGCTTCTGATGCTGGTCTGTGCCTTTGGCGGGATAAACCCGGTGCTCGATGCCTACCGTCAGGCAGTTGATGAAAATTACCGTTTCTACAGTTACGGTGATGCAATGCTGCTACTGTAAAGAATCCGGAAAAAAGCTCCTGAGATCACCTTTCACCTTTTCCTGCCCATCCTCCCTTGACTCCCCTATTTCCGTGTGTTATCTTTTCAATACATTCCTGTTATTAACAAAGCCCGTACAAAAATGCGGGCTTTAATTTTTCCCATAATCAGCCGGTAAGGAGTTGAACATGACTGATGGAAATGTCATTAGAATACCTGTCGAAAGTGTACCCTGGCAGGATTACCGGGCTTCAAACAGAGGCATGGTTGTTTTTTACCCCAGTGACCCAGTTTCGGAACTCCCCATCAGAGAGATTCCCGAAGAATTACCCTCCGATATTCTTCCTGAACCCAATTATGAGACCAGAACATACGGACTGTACGGATGCGGCAGAAGCAAGATACGGAACTCATTCGTCAAATCGAAGATCAGATATCTGCTCTTTGTCACCAAATACGCCGGAACCAATCCTGATTTCAAGGACAAGTTTCTTATAACCGGCTTTTTCCGTATCAACAAAACAGCTGATGTCAAGAGGCTCCATATCCGCTACTGCGCCGATTACTCCTGTCTCGATGAAGATGTGTGCTATGGATTGAGAGCGGAAGAACAGAGGTTTGTGTCTGTTCAGGACGCTTTCGAGATCACTGACAGTATCCTGAAATCATGGGATTACAAGGCAAGAATCTCACGCCAGACACGTATCATACTCGATGAAACTCAGACGATGGAAATTGTGGAGTACCTTAAGTCAAAGAGAGACATGACAGCAGAATACATCGCGGAAACTGAGCGGCTTCAGCCTCACAGCGCCGAAGAAGAGGAAGCTGAAGAGTAGTCTTACAATAAGAAAACTACCATTTGTAAATAACTCCTGTCAGGAAACCCTGACAGGAGTTTTTATTACCACTGTTTATTCAGAATCATGGTTTAGGTAAATTGGCCAGTTCTGCTTCAGCTTTATCGATCTCCTCCTGGGAATGTGCATGATCGGTAAGCTCTCCAGCAAGATATCTGGAATAACCGAGAAGATCCAGATGCCCATGCCCTGAAAGGTTCATGAGAATGACCTTCTCTTTTCCCTCCTCCCTGGCTTTCTTCGCTTCCTGGATAGTCGCCGCAATAGCATGACTGCTCTCCGGAGCTACAATTCCACCTTCAGTGCGTGCCCAGGTTATAGCCGCTTCATAACACTCGGTCTGATGAATAGCCCTGGGCTTAATCAACCCCTCCTTTGCCGCCTGGCTTACAAGAGGAGACATCCCATGATAACGGAGTCCTCCCGCGTGAATCGGCTCCGGTATGAAATTATGTCCCAGAGTATACATAGGAAGAAGAGGAGTCATTCCGGCACTGTCACCGAAATCGTATGTAAATATTCCTCTTGTCAGTGTCGGACAGGATGCCGGTTCAACAGGTATTATCTCTATCTGAGTTCCATTTATGACATCATGAACAAAGGGAAAGGAAATGCCGGCAAAATTACTGCCTCCTCCTGCACATCCTATCACTACGTCAGGATTCTTTATCCCTGCTTTGGCAAGCTGCTTCTTTGCTTCAAGACCGATAATTGTCTGATGAAGCATGACGTGGTTGAGAACGCTTCCCAGTGAATACTTTGTTTCACCAGTTTTATCGGAAACTGCTGCCTCTACCGCCTCACTGATCGCTATTCCCAGGCTTCCGGGAGTATCAGGATCTTTCTCTAGAAACATCCTTCCAGTCTCGGTCTCATTACTGGGACTGGCTATACACTTCCCTCCCCAGGTCTCCATCATAACCTTTCTGAAAGGTTTCTGGTCGAAGCTGATTCTCACCATGAAAACCTTGCATGTAAGCCCGATTAACGAACACGCAAAAGCAAGGGCGCTGCCCCACTGACCGGCTCCGGTCTCGGTTGTAAGGGTCTTTGTCCCGGCCTGCTTGTTATACCAGGCTTGCGGTACCGCGGAATTGGGCTTGTGGCTTCCTGCAGGAGAAACACTTTCATCCTTGTAGAATATTTTTGCCGGAGTTTTAATCGCCTTTTCCAGAAATACAGCTCTTTTAAGCGGTGATGGGCGCCATCTGTAAAGAATGTCAAGAACTTCTCCGGGAATATCTATCCACCGCTCAGTGCTCAGTTCCTGCTCTATAATATTCATGGGAAACACCGGCGCAAGCATCTCCGGAGTCAACTGACTGCCGTCTGGCGCAAGTGGCGGCTTTACAGGGAGATCCGCAGCTATGTTGTACCATTGACGGGGGATCTCGCTTTCATCAAGAAAAATCTTTATACTCATCAATCACTCCTGAAAATTGTTTATATGTACTTCCTTACAAGGGAATTGACAACCGATTTACTGTCTCTTACAAGCCTGGCACCCCGGGTGATCTTGCAGAGACTTATCCCCAGTTCCGAGGCGATTTTACGCTGGGGAATCCCAATGTGGAGCATCTTGAGCAGCCGCCACCTTAAAGCCAGATCTTCAAGCTCAGGCCTGGTGAAAATCTCCCTTAGAAACTTCAAAGCCGTTTCCATATCTCTGCATTCCTTGATACCGAGACAGATCTCCTCTAATTGCTTGTCAACGATGTTTCTATGCATAGAATCAAAATAGTAGAAAACCGGAGAAAACGCAATAATTTTTAAAACAGTTATCCTGCGTGGTGTATCCGCAGTGTGTGAGCAGCGATACGGAATGTGAAATGGTTTATCCTGCGAATCTCCTCCAGAAGATCAACATGGATAGAGGTGGTCTGAAGTGATTCCGGCTTTTTCTTGTAAAGCCTATTCATGTGTCTCTCAAGCAGCTGGTCAAAAAGTTCATCAGTCTTTTTCTTCTGACTAAAAACTTTCCTGGCCAGTTCGAGATCATTCATTACAAAGGCAGCCAGCGCTTCCTGGAAAGCAGAGGATGTAGAGCCATAAAACTCCAGTATCTCCTGCCTCCCCTCTTTGGAAAGAGGTAATGGACTCATCTCTATCTTCTCTGCCAAGTTGACAATGCTCTTTGAGATTATATCACCAACATGCTCAAGGTCCGTTGTTATCATCACAAACTGATATGCCCTGGTTGACTGTTCAGGGTCAAGCTCCTCACGCCCCATCCGCGTAAGAAATGCAACTATACTCTCATGAAGAAAGTCGACCTCATCATCACTCATGACTATTCTGTTTTTCCTGCGGAGATCGAAACAGTTGATAAGCTCCCTGCTCTCCTCCACCATGCTTGATACCGATTCCGACATCCTGGCAATCTCCTTTACTGCCTGCGAAAGGGCAAGAACCGGCAGCCCGATCACATTTTCATGCAGGAAAGAGACACTGTACCGGGTTGGCGATTTTCTTCCGGGATTTACAAGCTTCAGAATGGCCTTCTCAAAGGTGTTCAAAAACGGCAGGAAAAGGATAGAGATAAAAATGTTAAATGATGTGTGAAGAAATGCAATCTGAACTGCGGCTGAACTACCTGCAAAAGAGTCAAGGTGCACCAGAAGTCCCGTAAATGGGAAAACAACAGCAGTTCCGGTCAGCTTGAATATGAAATGTGCCCAGGCAACCCGTGTCCCTTCCAGATCAGCCCTGAGAGCAGAAAGGAAAGCTGTAATACAGGTTCCTAAATTGGCACCCAGCACAAGAGGGAGAAACTCTCTTAAACCGGGAATAAATCCATTTCCTGCATTGTAAAGTTCTCCCAAAGCAATCACAATGGCCAGTGTTGCGGCACTGCTCTGGATCACAGCAGTAATAAGAGTCCCTGCAAGGAGCCCGTACCAGGGATTTGTCAGACTGGAATACAGCATCCTCTCAAACAGCGGCAGATTGCGCAGAGGAGTGACCGCCTCAGCCATCATCTGCATTCCGAAAAATATGAAACCCATTGCAAGAACCAGCTTCCCATACCCTGAAAGCCTGTCTGACTTACGGCTGAGAGATGCAAAGTAGCCAGTAGCAATTAGAAACGGGGCGATATAATAAAATTTGAATGCAAAAAGCTGCACAGTCAGAGTAGTGCCCAGACCAGAACCCAGAATCATCCCCAGTGACTGACTTAAGGTCATGAGCTGAGCGCTTGCGAGTCCCACAAGCATAACAGTTGTTGCTGATGATGATTGGGTCAGCAATGTAGTGACAAAACCAGCGATGTAGGCACTTATCCTATGACGGGTGATAGCTGAAATAACCCTGCGAAGGTCCTTCCCCCCTATCATCTTGAGATTTTTCTCTCCCTGCTGCATTCCGTAAAGGAAAATGGCCAGCCCGCAGAGAAGAGAAAAAAAGTGAAAAAGATTGAAAGGTTCGGTCATATCTATTGCTTCTGGCCAGAACTAATGGCCCCGGCTCCTGATCATAAACACTGACAAAAAGAATCAGATCTAACTTATCTAATTATATGATCAGAATTACTGGAAGTGAAGAGATTATGCGGGAATTGATTCATGATAATGGGTCAGGAAATACGGGTGATAATATACTCTGCCATATCGTGGAGGATTTTTCCCTTGCTGCCCAGAAAAGATATGTCATTCCAGGCGAGATTTGTCAATTCCCGGGCATACCTTTTTGATTCCTCCAGACCACAGACAGAAGGATAAGTCGCCTTTCCCCTCTCCCGGTCTTTTCCGGCTTCTTTCCCCAGTTGTTCTGTGGTACTTTCCTCATCAAGAATATCATCGACAACCTGGAATGCCAGTCCCACGTTGTTCCCATAAGAAGTCAGTTTCTTCATGGCCTCATCAGATGCACCCGCAAGCATTGCTCCGATTCTTACCGATGAGCAGATAAGTGCTGCGGTTTTATTATGATGGATATATTCCACAGTCTCCCTGGTCACTGTCTTTCCTTCCGATTCAATATCCACCACCTGCCCGCCCAGCATGCCGCTTGTACCCAGAGCCCTGGCCATTTCACTCACTATATCAACTCTGCCGATCGATGCAAGGATCTCGAATGCGGCAATACAAAGCGCATCTCCACCAAGAACAGCCAAAGCCTCGGAAAAAGCCTTGTGCGCCGTAGGTTTACCCCTGCGAAAATCATCATCATCCATGCAAGGAAGATCATCATGGATAAGTGAGAAAGTATGAAACATCTCCAGTGCTGCTGATGCAGCCAAAGCGCTTTGATCCCCGAAACTTCCCCCACAGGCCTCATGACTTGCCATCAGAAGACAGGGCCTCACCCTCTTGCCGCCCGCAAAAGTACTATACCTCATCAGTTTATGAATCGAAAAGGGATAGGATGTTTCAGGCGGAAGAAGCTTTTCGAGCGTCTCATCTGTTGCCTTCGAAACCCTCTTGATATACTGCATCAGATCATTCATCGGAATTATCTCCACTTAAAAACGATTCCAGTGTCAAGCCAAGCACCTTTTCCATGAACTGGCCGTTTTCTCCCTTGAAAAGTTCTGTCAAACGTCCCTGAGCACTTTTTAACTGAGAATCACAGGTACGGATCATCCCTATGCCCTGCTCAAAATACCGCAGTGCATCCTCAAGACTGAGATCCTCCCTCTCAAGTTCCTCTATAATCCTCTCAAGCTCCTCAAGAGACTGCTCGAAACTCAAAACCGAAAGCGGTTCTCCAACTGCCGGTTTCAAGACCTTTTTTGATATTCTGTTTTCTTTCATGTTCTACCGATATGATTAAACTAATTCACTGTGTTTTAGGATGTCAAAAAGCTGTTTTTGATTCCGTATCATCATCGACGGAATTTATAAGCGCTCCGGCACTGCCCTGGAAAAATCTTATCTTTACCCGCGAACCAACTTTAACCTGTTGCGAACTGCGAATGACATCCCCGTTTTCTCCTTTCACTACACTGTATCCTCTGGCCAGAATCGAAAGGGGATTGAGCCCGCTTAACCTCCCGCATGCGGCAGATATCTGAGAATGCTTTCTCCTGAGCAATATCTCCATCTCCCTGCAGCATCGTGACTCCATATCATCTATCACCTGAGCAGCCTCTGAAAGCATCTTAATCGGCCTGCGCAACGCCCGGCTCTCCGACAGAACAGCAAACCTGGAATAAACATTGTTAAAATAGCGGCAGGCAGCACCGGTAAACCTCTCAGCACAATTCTGAAAATATCGCAGGTTCTCTCTGTTATCCGCGACTGCAATCTCTGCTGCTGCAGATGGAGTAGCAGCACGAACATCAGCTACAAAGTCCGCGATTGTAAAATCGATCTCATGCCCCACGGCAGATATTACAGGTATTCTGGAATCATAAATAGCTCTGGCCACGACCTCTTCATTGAATGCCCACAGATCCTCTATTGATCCTCCACCTCTCCCTGCAATTATACAATCCACTCTGCCATACTCGTTAAGCGCTCTTATCCCTGATGCTATCTCGCATGCAGCATTGTCACCCTGCACCTGCACATCGACTATCACGATCTCTGTCTGCGGTGCTCTCGATGAAACGACCCGGACAATATCCCTTAAAGCTGCCCCCCTCTTTGAAGTCACCACCCCAAGCCTGCGTACCGATTGAGGAAGAGGCTTCTTGTGTGATTGATCAAAGAGTCCCTCTTTTTCCAGAGATGCTTTCAGGCGCTCAAAAGCAGCAAAAAGTACCCCACTGCCCAGTTCCTGCATTCTATGCACATCAAGCTGGTAATAACCTCCACGTTGATAAACCCTGATTGAGGCTATCGCACTCACCGCTATCCCGTCTCGGGGTTCAAACTTCAACTGGGAAACATTACTGCGCCAGATCACTGCAGGGATCTGGCTCTGATGATCCTTTAACCTGAAGTAAATGTGACCGCTGGAGGATGACTTCCAGTTGGAAATTTCGCCCTCTACCCACACAAGCGAATTTCCTGATTCCAGAAGAAGGGCAATTCCTTCGTTTATTTCACTGACTGAATAGGGATAATCCGATTCCTGAGGGGATAGAAAGATAAAATCTTCACTCATGCCTGAAAGTCACCCGTTCGTAAACTCTCTCGATGGATAGAGCCTTTCCACTGCTTTCATCAACTTCTATCACCACTCCGTTTAACATAGGCCCTGATTCCGATTGCTCAAACCTGACAGGTGTCTGCAAAAGAAAGCGTCGAATAACCTGCTTTTTTTTCATGCCGATCACAGAATCCTCCGGCCCGGTCATACCCACATCACTGATGTAAGCAGTACCACCCTGAAGAATCCGCTCATCACTGGTCTGTACATGTGTGTGAGTACCGACAACGGCACTTACCATTCCGTCAAGATAGCTGGCCAGTGCCAATTTCTCACTCGTTGCTTCAGCATGAAAATCTATCAATATGACCTGTGTCTCCCTGCGCGTCTCTTCAACCGCTGCCTTCCCTGTACGAAAAGGACAGTCCAGAGCTTCATGCATGAAAGTGCGCCCCTGAAGATTAATGACCCCGATCTTTCTCCCATCCCCGAGGCCAATTACGGTAGTTCCCCTGCCTATATTACCCGGAGGAAAATTAAGAGGCCTGAGCACACACTCATTTTCCATGAATCCGATATCACTGTCTGGTATCGAAAATGAGTGGTTGCCGCCAGTGACAATGTTCACACCATACTTGCGAAGCTTCTTGAAAAGATTTCCTGTGAGTCCCCGCCCCCCGGCAGCGTTTTCGCCATTGCCGATACAGACATCAATTGACTTCTCTTTTATAATGGACGGCAAACGCTCTGCAAGTACCCGCCGCCCGGTATTCCCGAAGATATCTCCTATGAAAAGGATCCGCATTACATCACCCCAGACATGAGTTCATAATTCCCATGCCTTTTCCATAATTGATTCATTATCCTTTAAAAACAAACCGGAGACAAAGGTCTCCGGCAAGAAAACTGTTTTTTTTCCGGAACTACATGATTACTTTGCGTATTCCGTATATCTGCTTTCTCTGATTATAGTAACCTTTATCTGTCCCGGATATTCCATCTCATCCTGAATTTTCAGCGCGATCTGGCCTGCAAGTTCCTCCGCCTGAGCATCATTTACCTGCTCCGGCTCAACTATACAGCGAATCTCACGACCAGCCTGGATAACATACGTCTTGGAAACACCTCTGAAAGAATCTGCAATCTCTTCCAGATTAGTGAGACGGTTAATATAGTTAGTAAGTGTTTCTCTCCGTACTCCAGGCCTTGTACTCGAGATTGTATCAGCAGCCTGAATAAGAATAGGATAAACAGAAATCGGAGGGACGTCTTCATGATGCGCCGCAATTGCATTGGCAATTATCTCATTTTCACCATTTTTCAAAGCCAGCTCGGCTCCAAGTTCGGAATGTGTCCCCTCAGTCTCCCTGTCAATCGCCTTACCTATATCATGCAGAAGACCGGCACGGATTGCAATTTTAGGATCAAGACCCAGTTCAGAGGCCATGAGACCAGCCAGGATAGCCACCTCTTTACTGTGCTGCAACACATTCTGTCCATACGATGTGCGGTATTTAAGCCTGCCCAGCATCTCTACAAGTTTCGGCTTCAATGCATGCACATCCAGTTCAAAAATCACCTCTTCGGCAGCATCTTTCATTATCTTTTCCAGCTCTTTTTCACTCTTTTTAATCAATTCCTCGATCCGTCCGGGATGAATCCTGCCATCCTGAATCAATTTTTCCAGCGCCAGACGGGCAACTTCACGCCTGATCGGATCAAAACCGGACAGAATCACAGCTTCAGGTGTGTCATCAACTATGACATCAATACCGGTAGCCTCCTCAAAGGACCGGATATTGCGCCCTTCCCTTCCGATAATCCTTCCCTTCATCTCATCATTGGGAAGATGAACAACAGACACTGTCGATTCCACAGTAGTATCTGCAGCACAACGCTGGATAGACTGCAGAATAATCTCCTTCGATTCCCGTTCCGCCTCAGCCTTAGCCTGATCCTTAATCTCCTTTATCATCTGAGCACACTCATAACGCACCTGGCTCTCCAGATTCTCAAGCAACATCTTCTTTGCTTCTTCCTGGGTCATGTGAGAGATCTTTTCAAGCTTTTCATTTTCCAGAGCAATCAGACGGGTAAGCTCTGCATCCTTGGTTCGCAGAGTTTTCTCTTTTGAATTCAGGAAATTCTCTCTGGCAGCAAATTCCGATTCTCTTTTGCTTATTACCTCATCCCGTCGCCTCAAATCAAGATCAAGCTCTTTTATCCTCTGCTGATCCTGCCTGATAGCATCTCTTGTTTTCGCAGCTTCCTTTTCAAATTCTGATTTAGCCCTGAACCATTCATCTTTAGCTTCCAGAATCGCTGTCTTCTTTTGAAGTTCTGCCTCTTTCTGAGCCTCTTTTATTATCCGCTCAGCCTCTCTTTGCACTTCCTGTTCTCTGTCTTCCTTGTACTTCCGATCCGTAATTACACGCCAGAAAAAACCGGCAGCAAAACCTAAAGTGACACACACTATTCCTATTATGATCAAAATGAGTGGTGTACTCATTAAAACCTCCCTTAAAAGTTGCTGAATGTATATAAACGGAACAGAAAAAACCTGCTCCGGTGTCTCTCACACTTTTTAATTTTGCTGCAATGGAAACATTAAGACCGACAAGTGACCTTGTCAGCTTAGGAGGGGTCTATTGAGGAGTTCGGACGCGGATGCCTGATCTAACAACCAAGTACACCGTCAACTTTTTTATTCAACGATGCTAGCTTTTCCTGAAGTTCATTTAATTTTCTGGCACCTTCTTCATATTTGGCCTTGTATTCAAAATACTCACCGGCGATATTCAAAGCCGACATTACAGCAATCTTCATGTGATCCCTTGACGCCGTATTCTCGTGAATTTCAGCCATCTTTGAATTGACGTACCGAGCGATCTGCCTGGTTGTTTCAATGTCGACATCAGCTTTGATAGAATACTCTACGCCAAAGATTACGACACGAACACTCTCCATAGACGTGCTCATAAACCTCCCGACCCACTACAGCAAAACACTACTGCTGAACTGCCGTATCCAGTTTGGAAAGGAGATTCTGAATCCTCTCCGCGGCAACGTTCATCTTTTCTTTGGCGCCCTGCGAATCAACCCTCTGCGCCTCTAATTCCTCTTTTAAACGAGCATTCTCTTCTTCAATTCCCTGAATACGACCGTTGTTACTTTCAATCTCCTCTTTCAGCCTGGAATTCTCCTGCCGCATGCTCTCCAGGGTAGTAATAAGTGCATTTACCTTGTTTTCTAATTCATTAAGAAAATCCACGGACAAAATCTCTCCCTTCGTTATAATTATACAACCTGAAGGTTTATCTAAAGAAAGACTTTAAAATTAACATCTTACTACAGTTTAAAACAGGTGTTTATAATCCCTGTCCTGCTTTTAAATATATATTCAATAATATATAAAAGCCGACAGGAATTTACATCGCTGTAAATCCTACATTATTCGATTTAAAAAGTCAACTTAATTTTAAGTACGCAGATGCGCGCCGAATTTGGCCTCCACAGCCGAAACTATTGCCGAACAAACCCCTTCCGCTTCCTTTTCAGTCAGCGTCTTTTCCGATGAACGGAGTTTAACGCCAAAAGTAATACTCTTGCGGCCGGCTCCCAGCTTTTCACCCCTGAAAAGATCAAAAGGTACTACTTGCTCCACCAGCGGCGAAACCCGGCTTATCTCTTCTGTTACAGCCTGAGCACTTATCTGCTCAGGCAGCACAAAGCTGAAATCCCGCTCAAGAGCTGGAAACTTCGGCAACGGACTGTACACAGGCTCTTTTATTGAGGTATTTATTAGTGCAGTGATGTCCAATTCGGCATAGTATACTGTCGACTTTATATCAAAATAGCTACATACTCCTTCGGAAACCCTTCCTGCTGTACCCTTTATCAGGCCATTGTCCAGCACAGCCGCTTCACCTTCCAATATCCTGCTGCCCTTAGAACATGGCGAAAATTTAAACGGGTCTACTCCAAGATGAGAGGTAAAAGCCTCTAAAATACCCTTGAGAATATAGAAATCATTCTTCAACGCAGGAGTATTCCACGATGCCCCCCAATAATTCCCCTCTACAGCTATCCCCAGCACATCATGTTCTACTATCTTCCCGTTTTCCGTTACCTCAAAAACCTTCCCGATCTCATAAAAATGATTGTTCTGGTTTTTCCGGTTCAAATTGTAAGCTATTACCCCAAGCATGCTCCCGGCAAGAGTCGTCCTCATTATAGCCATCTCGGGGTTAAGAGGATTGAGAATCTTTACAGGCATTTTCTCCGGAGAGAGCAAATCCCGTAAAGCTGCAGAACACATGCTGTTAGTCATTATCTCATTAAGGCCAAAATAGCTCAAGGAGTTCCTGATTTTATCGGTAATTCTCTCCACCGGAGGCAAAGAATTATATAGTGAAACAGAGGCTGCAACTGAGGGAGGAATATTGTCATATCCATACATCCGCCCCACTTCTTCAATCAGATCCACTTCCAGAGTAATGTCATGGCGGAAAAGAGGAACAGTGCAGTGAATTGAGTCCTCTGATTCCTTTTTGCATTTGAACCCGAGTGAATCAAGAAACGAAAAAACCTGCTCTGCTGAAAAGCTGTGCCCTAAGACTAAAGAAGCCCTCGATGGTCTGATCCTGATCTCCCGGGGAACCATCTTTCCCGGATTCTCATCTATACGCCCTGCAGCAACTTCCCCACCTGCCATTTTTCTGATAAGCTCAGCAGCAGTATCCAGACTGTCAGAAAGCCCATCAGCAGGATCAACACCACGCTCAAATCTGTATGATGAATCAGTGGATAATCCTAAACGCTTCGATGTCTTCCTTACAGTTACAGGATCAAAATACGCACACTCCAGAAATACATCATGAGTATCTTCAGTAATCTCCGATCCGGCACCACCCATTACACCTGCCAGGGCAACAGGCCTGCTCCCATCCCAAATAAGCAGATCGTCACCAATAAGCTTCCGCTCTGCATTATCAAGGGTCTTAAATACCTGTTCCTTCTCAGCCTTTTTAACCCTGATCTTCTTGTCAGCGATGCAGTTATAATCAAAAGCATGCATCGGCTGGCCGAAATGGAGTAAAATGTAATTGGTGACATCAACAATGTTGTTGATCGGCCTTAATCCCGCCTTTATCAGCCTTCTCTGCATCCATTCCTCAGAAGGAGCGACCTTCACTCCCCTGATTAACCTTCCCATGTATCTGGGACATCCAGATGGTGCCTCAATACTGACTGAAATTGCATTCTCAATGGGATCGTCTGATTTTTCAACTGGAATCAGAGCAGTTTTTTTCAGGGGTAATCCAAATCTGGCTGCAACCTCCCTTGCCACCCCCAGAACACTGAGACAGTCCCCGCGGTCAGGAGTAATCTCTATCTCGATCACAGAATCTTCCGGGTAGTAAACTGAGAGTGCTTCACCGACCTTGTAGTCCTGCGGCAGTTCTATTATTCCGCTGTGATCTTCTGATATGCCAAGTTCTTTCTGCGAGCAAAGCATCCCAAAGGATTCCACCCCGCGAAGTTTTGCCTTGCTTATCTTGAAATCAGGACCAAGCACAGTACCAATAGTGGCCAGGGCTGTAATCAGACCAGCTCTGGCATTAGGGGCACCACAGACTATTGTGAGCGGTTCAGGTCCACCGGCATCTACTTTACAAACAGAAAGTTTGTCTGCTCCAGGGTGTTTTTCACGCTCCAAAATTTTCGCGACCTTTACACCATCGGGAATCTTAAACTTCTCAATGGAAGCTACTTCGAGGCTGGCTGCGGTAAGAGCATCCGCAAGCTCCTCAACAGGAATATCAATATCGACAAAATCTTTAAGCCAACTGTATACGATTTTCATAATCGGACTTTATCCGCTTTAGAGTTTCCACATGTAGTTTTTAAAATGCGGTCATTCGGAAAACATTTTGAAATTATCAGAACTGTTTCAGAAACCGCGCGTCATTCTCATAAAAAAGCCTGATATCATCGATACCAAACTTGAGAAGTGCAATTCTTTCTATTCCCAGACCAAAAGCAAATCCGGTATACTTTTCACTGTCAATCCCTGCACTTTTAAATACATTGGGATGTACCATACCGGCTCCAAGCACCTCCAGCCACCCGCTCCTTTTACAGATACTGCATCCTGCCCCTTTACACAGAAAACATTCGACATCGATTTCTACACTCGGTTCTGTAAAAGGGAAAAAGCTGGGACGGATCTTTATTTTTGTTTTTTCATCGAAAAATCTTCTGGAAAAGGCAAGCAGAGTCCCTTTAAGGTCCGCAAAACTTACCCCTTCATCGACATAAAGCCCTTCGATCTGATGAAACAGGCAGTAACTGCGGGCACTGATCTCTTCATTCCTGAAAACCCGGCCGGGCATTATACTTCGGATTGGCGGTTTCTGCTTCTCCATTACCCTGATCTGCACCGGTGATGTTTGTGTGCGCAGGAGTACCGATTCGGAAATGTAGAAAGTATCCTGCATGTCGCGGGCAGGATGATGTTTTGGAGTATTCAGAGCCTCGAAATTGTAATAATCACTCTCAATTTCGGGACCGTATGCGACTGTAAAACCCATACTGAGGAAAATATCTCTGATCTGGTTGCGGATACGAATCAGAGGATGAATACTGCCATGCGGGAAAGGAAATCCAGGGAGTCCGGGATCGAATGCCTCGGTCGCTTTATTCTCCTTTTTTCCCCAGTGTGCAAGCTCAAACTTCTCTTCTATCTCTGTACGAAGCTGGTTTGCTGCTGCACCGTAGCTTTTGCGCTGATCTTCGGGAATCTCCCTGACAGATTTAAGCAGTTCCCTTAGAAGACCTTTTTTACCGAGATACTTTATACGGAACTGTTCTGCAGTGGCTTCATCATGTACTGCCTTAAGTTCCGCTTCGGCTTCACGGCGGACCTTATCAATTAACTGGATCGCGCTGTTTGAACCGTTGCTGTCAGACATCTTTATTACCTTTTAAATGAATAAAACAGGAGAACAGTAAACTGCTCTTCCTGTGGAGTATCGGAATACCAGTCAGATACTGCTACTCGGGGCTTGCCTAAAGAATAAGCTCACTACCGGGTTTGAACCTGATGGGTGATAAGAGGCTCACGGCGCGGAATTGCCGGCCATGAGCACTTTGGAACCGGATGGTTTGTTCAGGCCTTTACAGTTTCTACCAGCAGTTTGAAAGCATCTGGTTCATGGAGCGCGAGATGAGCCAGGCTCTTCCTGTCCAGCTCGATTCCCTTTGCCTTCAGCCCGGAAATGAACTTTCCATAAGCCATGCCGTTCAGTCGAGCCGCAGCATTGATACGCATAATCCAGAGTGAACGGAAATTCCGTTTGTTCTGTTTGCGATCACGATAAGCATAAACACCGGCCCTTAAAAAGGTATCCTTGGCGATGGAATAACAATTATTCCTCTTGCCAAAATTACCGGCGGTCTGACTGAGTAATTTTTTACGTTTTGCACGTGAGGCTACACGATTCTTTGCCCTCGGCATATCAAAACTCCTTTTATGTAAATAAATCAGTTTTCCTGATCATCATGTGTCCGGCTTAAAATTACATCTCACCTCCCTTACAAAGGGAGAAAAAAACATCCGGCAGCACATTTTTTCTTTCCTTAAACCTCAATCATTCTGCGAAATTTCTTTTCCATACCTTCAAACACCAGAGTGGTCTTCCTCAAATTGCGTTTCCTTTTTCTGGTCTTCTTGTTAAGAATATGGCTCTTGAAGGCTTTTTTTCTCTTAACGTGCCCATCAGCTGTCAAACTGAAACGTTTACGAGCTGCACTGCGGCTTTTCATCTTCGGCATGATACTCTCCGTTCTTCAATTTATTCCTGAGATCTGTTACTCTGCTTCAGACTTCTGATTTTCTTCTTTTTTACGCTCCGCTTCAAACTTCCGCAGAGCCTCTTTTATTTTTACTTTATCCGGAACATAGATAGAGATCATGTTCCTTCCTTCCATTTTCGCTCTAATCTCAACCTGAGCCAGGTCAGCCAGCTTCTCATCCATGCGGTTAAGTATTTCTCTTCCAAAGTCAATGTGAGTTATCTCTCTTCCCCTGAATACTACTGTAGCCTTGACTCGGTCTCCCTTAAGCAGGAACTTGCGCGCATGCTCTATTTTAAAATTGAAATCATGCTCATCTGTTTTAGGATGCAGCTTGATCTCTTTCAGGTGCATCACATGCTGTTTTTTCTTTGCCTCTTTGGCTTTTTTCGATTTCTCATACTTAAACTTGCCATAATCCATAATCCGGCATACGGGGGGATCAGCAGTGGGAGCAATCTCCACCAGATCCAACCCTGCATCTTCAGCTCTTGCCAATGCATCACTGATCGGCATTATTCCAAGCGCTTCACCATTATCCGCAACTACTCTGACCCGCGGGGACCTGATTTCGTTATTGATCCGTGTTGTGTCTCCATCTCTGTTTGACGGACGAAATCTGTTAATAAAAACCTCCTTTTTATAGTTAATTTTTTGAACCAGGTTTATTGGCTGCGACCAGATATTCTAAAAACTCCGTAACCGTTCTTGATCCCAGATCACCCTTTCCATGCTGTCGCACCGATACAGTACCCGCTTCCTGCTCTTTCTCTCCGACAACAGCCATGAAAGGTATCTTTTTTACTTCTGCATCACGGATTTTATATCCAACCTTTTCACTTCTCTCGTCAATTTCAACCCTTATTGAGGCATCAGCGGCCTTTTTCTGCAGATCCCGTGCATAACCAATAAAACGGTCAGATACAGGCAGAATCTTGAGCTGAACAGGAGCAAGCCAGAAAGGAAGAGCCCCGCCGTAATGCTCAATGAGAATCCCGATAAACCGCTCCATAGACCCGAAAAGCGCCCGATGTATCATCACAGGACGCATCCTCTGACTGTTAGCATCAATATACTCCAGGTCGAATCTTTCAGGCATACTGAAATCCAACTGGATCGTCCCGCACTGCCAACTGCGCTTCAGCACATCCTTAATATGGAAATCGATCTTGGGACCGTAAAAAGCACCATCCCCGGGATTTATCTGATACGGAAACTTCTGCTTGTCAAGCACGTTCTTCAGCGCCGCTTCCGCCCTGTCCCACACCTCGATGGAACCGATGAACTTTTCCGGACGGGTTGAAAGCTCGATCCTGTATTCCTCAAAACCGAAAACCCTGTACATGTCCATTATAAAGCTCATCACTTCGCCGATCTGTTCCTCTATCTGCTCAGGAGTACAGAAAATATGCGCATCATCCTGAGTAAATTGACGAACCCGGAAGAGTCCGTGAAGCACACCGGCTTTCTCATGCCTGTGTACAAGCCCGAATTCAAACAGCTTTATGGGAAATTCACGATAAGAATGTGCGCTGGTCTTGTAAATCAGGAGATGTCCCGGACAATTCATCGGCTTTACCGCATGCACTGCCTCATCGATAGTGGTGAAATACATGTTCTCCCGGTACTTGTCCCAGTGCCCGCTTCTATGCCACAGTTCCTCTTTGAGTATAATGGGAGTCTTCACTTCATTATAGCCGGCCTCAAGCTGACGTTTACGGCTGTAATCGGCAATAAGATTGTAAAGAATCATCCCCTTTGGATGCCAGAACGGGAAGCCAGCACCCTCCTGATGAAAAGAAAACAGGTCTAACTCTTTGCCAAGTCTCCTGTGATCACGCTTCTGCGCCTCCTCCAGAAGCTTCAGATACTCATCAAGCATCGCCTGCTTCGGGAAAGAGATTCCATAGATACGCTGAAGCATCCGGTTCTTCTCATTTCCACGCCAGTACGCGCCAGCAATGGAAAGGAGCTTTACAGCTTTAATATAACCGGTATCAGGGACATGGGGTCCACGGCAGAGATCCTGCCATTCACCTTGTTCATAAACACTGGGCTTTCCCTCTATCTCCTCGAGAAGCTCCAGCTTGTATTTCTCGCCTTTGGACTCGAAATAGGAGCGAACCTCCTCCATCGATGGCTCAGCGCGTTGAATCGGAAGCTTCCTTGCCACTATCTCTTTTACCCTGGCTTCGATAGCAGTAAGATCCTCAGGGGTAAACGGCTCTTCAACATCAAAATCGTAATAAAAACCGCTCTCTATGGCAGGACCGATCGCAATCTTTGCAGATGGGAAAAGCTCCTGAACAGCCTGAGCAAGAATATGCGAAGAGGAGTGCCAGAAAACAGATTTTCCCTCTGGAGAATCAAAAGTGAGAATCTCAACCTGATTCTGATCGATTAGTTTCCTGGAAAGATCAGCTAATGCCCCATTAATCTTTGCAGCAACAGCCGCACCTGCCAGCCTGGGGCTTATCGCCTTTGCAAGGTCAAGCGCAGATGCTCCCTCAGGAAGCTCTTTTTGGTTGTTATCAGGTAACTTGATTATCATATATGATTTACTACCAACAAAACAAGCCACCTTCCCCTTGCATTTATAAAAAAAAACAAAGGAAACGAGGCTGAAGGAAAATGGGCGTTACTGGACTCGAACCAGTGACCCCTACCATGTCAAGGTAGTACTCTAACCATCTGAGCTAAACGCCCTGAATTGTTTATAGATTTACTGCTGTCGGCACTTCCTGATCAACGGAACTGTTCTGGAAAATCCTGACGGCAATTTAATAAAATACGAAAAACCGTAGATAAAAGTCAAAAAGATAATTAATTATGTTATAGACGCAAACCGTATCAAAGGAACAGAAGATACAAAAAAGCTGTAAATGTTTAACCCTGCATTCAACTCTTTCTTGCACCAACGTTTTTAAAATTGTATATTTATCCAGATTTTGAAAAGCTCTTTGATTCCAGAACACAAATTATTAGCAGAAGCATGAATTAAATTATGTCTTTCTGAAAATGATTTGCGATATACGGAATTCTTGGGGTGTCGTCCAATGGCAGGACTCTGGATTCTGGCTCCAGCTATCGAGGTTCGAATCCTTGCACCCCAGTTTTCAGTTGGAAAAGAACTGAAATACACTTTGAAATTTTGGCGCTATCGTCTAGTGGCCCAGGACGGGTGGTTCTCAGCCATCAAACCGGGGTTCGATTCCCCGTAGCGCTACCAATCTTAAACCCCTTAAAATCAGCGAAATTAAGCAGATTTGAGGGGTTTTTTGTTTTTTCTCTCAATTTTCAATCTCTCCCAATTACTATAATAGACCACAACATAATGTTGACTGTGTTTGGATTCACCTTACAGTTTACCACTTTAGAAAAAGTCTGATCAGCATCATTCCCCAGAAAAACGCCAATGCAGCACCTGACAGCGTCCCCATCATATAAAAAGACCCTGTCAGGTATTCTCCTTCTTGGATATATTGTCCTATTTCGAATATAAAGGAAGATAACGTAGTAAATCCCCCGCATACACCTGTTGCAAGTAAAAGCCTTGCTTCACTTGAAAGAAGCGGAATATCGACAGACAGCCCCGTTATAATCCCTATAAAGAAACAGCCTGCGAAATTTGAAATCAGAGTACCAAAAGGGAGGCTATGGAAATTCTGAAAAAGAACGGTCATAAAATAGCGCAGTATTGAACCAATAAATCCGCCTGTCCCCACTAAAAGAAACGGCATAAATGATCTCATTAAAACTCCTTGAGTTTATTTGAAGAGGTTTACAGGAGTATACCGAAGAGGTTTAAATTGAGGGCTTCGAATACTCCTACGTGGCACATAGCAGGAGTCATCAGCCTATTGGCAGGCGGTTAAAGGTGGAACCCCATCACCTGTAAAAAAAATAATTCTTCAATTGATCCTTAGCTAACAGAAATCTTTTATCTCAAACACATCTGTCTTTTTTGAGTATGGCTAATCTTTTCTTTATAGGCGTTACTACTGTTCTATTAAGGGTTATTCAATACAGGTAGAGAGGAATAATGCGCCCCCATTTAAGCTTCTAACAACGCCAGTTCATATTCAGGCATTGTAAAGCCCCTTAAAATGAGAACTTTTTAAGGGGCTTTCTGTTATTATCCTTGCATCTGCTTACTGACAACCGCCAGCCGGACACGGTGCAGGCACAAATGTCGAATGCCCATTTTCAAACCTGGCATAAATCGAGGCACCCTCACCTTTCGGGATCTCACCGCTGCAGATACTGCCGCAGACAGATTCGAATTCACTTCCATTGTTGGCCAGCTTGAACATCCTGAAATCAGCACGCTCATAAGCCTGAAACGAAAGATGATAGAATGTGCCGTCCGAACCTATGGCGTACAGAAAATCAGTTGTATAACCGCTTGAGTGTGTCACCCGCAGAAACACGTTATTTACTGTGAACCATGCGCCGTTTGCGAGCATGGTCCGGGTTCCATTATTATTGACTGTAAACCGGAATTCATCCGGATCCACATCTTTTCTGTAATGATGCAGACCACCGGCCTGGGTGTTGTTCTGGAACCATCCCTGATTTGTCCCGTCAAGCAGCCGCGAATCCTGTTTCCTGGCCGATTCCGGGATATTGACCATATCGATCATTTTAAAGTTTTCACCGGCTGCTGCGGCCAGTTCTGCACCGCTTTTCAGGCCGGATACTGACGGCTTGGTGTAGCTGGCAGCCGCTTTCTTCGCTATCCTCCCGATATAACCTCCGGACATGAAACTCTGGCTGGAAAGAAGCGAGCCTTGCGTTGTGTCAAGGAAGATATACGGATATGTTACGCTGGAACCTGAGGATGGTACAAACACAAAGACGATATTGTTAGAAGTGAACCACTGACCATTTTTTCCATTTAACACTGCGGTACCATCATCCCAGACTCTGAGATCAAAGTTGCCAATCGCTATGGACCCGGTTGTCCAATGCGCATCACTTCCAGTGATCCATCGCGGGTCACGATAAGAATTCACCGGTTCATCACCTATTTGCGGAGCGTTGAGATCGCATGGAGGAACATAGCCGGGAGGATAGTCCATTTCAGCCGAGATGGCCAGACGTAGCGCCGGACCTATGCCATCAATTGAACGGATGAGACGTCCTGTTATATTATCTACACTGCCTTGTGCATCGCGCCGGGTTTTTTGAGTGTGCTCTCCACTGCTTGGCCCTACTGGATCGGTCCCGCCCATGTGCGTACTGCTCCAGGAATTGTAGGCCCACTCCTCGGTGCTGCCTATATTTGCCAAACTGCTTAAATGATTTTTCGCAGCATATTCCCACTCAGCCTCGGTAGTCATACGATACTTCCTGCCTGTCAACTGGCTCAATCTGCAGGCAAATTCCATGGCATCGTACCAGGTGATGCTGGTAATTGAGGGACTACCCCAGCTTTGCTCATCGTCATTCATCACTGCATTCCACAGCCCAACTGTTACCTCATTTTTCCCGATATGATAACTGCTGACCTTCACACCCGGAACAGGTTGTGCATCAGCCGGGCATGGACTGCTCTCACACCCTATAGTAAACGTCCCTCCCGGGATGTATACCATTTCAAAAGACACACCATTTACGGTTTCAGTGAAACTGCCTGTCTCAACTGTCACTTTTTTAAGTGTAATTTCAATATCCTGCTGGGAATGGCTGCTCAGAGGATAGTTTTCTGCAATATATCCATCTGCAGTAACCACGAGTGTATCGACAATTTCATCTTGCGGAGCAGCCGTTTTTTTCACAGGCTCACCCGATGCCCTGTCATCATTTTTATTTCTGTAATCGGCAAGATTATTATATCTCTGATTCGCTGAGACATATCTGAATACATTTCTGTTGCCATCATAGCTGATCATTACCAGATAAACACCTGAGCCTAGTTTGTCTACCGGTAGATGGATTCTTTTTGATCCGGCATCAAGCTTACCGGAATTAGTACCGAACAGTTTTTTCCCTGACACAGAATAAATAGCTGTACTGACATCAGATGGTGCTGCGAGATTAATATCTACATAAGAGCCTTTAAATACTGCGGATGAACGAAGAGGTTGCGGATGGGTTTTATGAACTGAGGTCTCACTTTTGAGTACAAATTGCCCTTCGGAATTGGTAGTAGTTCGCATGTTTTCATTACTTTTCAGTTTTACCACAGCTCCCGCTACCGGGCTTCCAGATTCTTCCTTAACCGTACCTGACATGTACATCTTCTGAGCGAAAGCGGATACATAGAGGAAAAAGACAGCAGACAAGAGATAATTGGGATGCAATTTTTTGACCATCATAGAATGATCACCTCCATTTTCGGGCTACCCCGATTTTATGGTTCTGGTGTTCATCCTTACCCCGTATAAGTAATATAGCATAAATCAGTAATGCAGGCTTTAACTTTTCTGAATTTGTATTGATCGATATAGAAATCGGGTACCTGCTGCTCCAGTACCTCTATTTTGCCGTTAACTCATTGGTAAAATCCCAGGAATCCGGGGGAGGTGAGTCCAAACAGGCCTTTGAGATATCTATCATCCTCTGGGAGGGTGTGATCCGGCATAAATCCTTATTTGGTTCTATGTCCAGTGAGGATGTAAAGAGTTCAATTGCTTTTGCAAAATTTCTGTTCCGGAACTCCTGCAGACCTGAATGATACAGTCTTTTTAACTCGGAAATATTCTCATCTGCTTCCCCTTTTCCAGAGATCAGTTCAAACACCTTTACAGGGTAAACTTTTCCAATAACCCTTATTTTGTCCAGTTCTCTGAACTCGAATTCTTCAGATACATAATTGTAAGTATTCTCACCGACAAGCATATAAACCCCGAACTGCTTTGCAGCGCTCTCAAGTCTTGCCGCAAGATTTACCTCATCACCCATCATCGTATAGTTCATTCTTTTACTGGAACCCATGTTTCCGATGACCGCTTTTCCACTGTTTATGCCTATACGCATTCTCATGTTCTTTACTATATCCGGCCACTTATCGCCCTCGATTGTCCACTTCTTCCGTAAACGATCGAGCTGCTTCTGCATTTTCAAAGCTGTCCGGCACGCCATCTTCGCATGGTCCTGGCAAGCCACAGGTGCACCGAAGAAAGCGATAATTGCATCACCCTCATATTTATCCAGAGTACCATTGTACTCAAGAAGAGCATTTGTCATCTCAGAGAGATATTCGTTGAGAAGTGTCACTAATTTTCTTGGAGAACCAATTTGTTCAGAAAAACTTGAAAACCCCTGTATATCGGTAAAGAAGGCGGTAATTTCGCTCTCTATGCCTCCAAGCTGCGGAACCATCCTTTTCTTATACATATCATTGATAATCGAAGGGGAAAGATAGGCAGAAAAAGTTGAATGTAAATACTTCTTATTCCTCTCCTCGACTAAAAAGCGGTAAGCTATCGATAAAACGTATATGTAAACCATCAGAAACAAAGGCTGAGAGACAGGAATCCATGTTTTTAAAATGCCGAACAGAGTCAGGGCAATCAAAAAATGCATGAAAATACCTGCCAGGAGGACAAACCATCCCAGTACAGGAGAAAAAAGAGTAAAAAGCAGTGTGCCGGGTATTGCGATTGACGCCAGTAAGATCAGGGTTTCTCTTTCACCCCACTTGTTAATAAAGGTATTCTGAAGAATTGAGTTGAGCATTGATGCGTGGATTTCAACACCAGGAAAAGAGATGTCATGTGGAACAGGTTTGATATCAAAGAGATTTGGCAGACTTGACCCGACAATAAATATCTTCCCGTCAAGATTACCCTGCACCCTGTCATTGAGAATATCATAATAAGAATAGTAGGGAAAAGTTTTGGCCGGACCGATATAGTTAATGGTATGAAGATTCTCCCTGTCCAGCGGAATTCTCACTGAAGGTCCGATTTCAAGCCTTCTACCCTCAGGAATTGACAATATATCATTCCACGAATAGTCCAGCAGTTCTGTAAGAACCGGTTCGGTTAACACCGGAATCGAAGAGAAGAGCTGACCATTCTTCCTGGTCACAGTCAGACTGTAGAACAAAAGCCGGTTTTTTTCAGAGGTGTTCCCGATCTCGTCTAAATTGATTTTTAATATTGTCTTCAGGTCTGTTTTCTGCAGCCAAACTTCATTTCCATCCGTATTAGAGATCAAAACCCACTCATCGGCAGTACTTTTTTCAATATAAGTTTCAGAAAGCAATTCTATCTTCTCACCCTCATCCATCTGCAGGTAATCCTCCAGTGACCTTTTTTGCACTTCCTTTAAAATGTCCCGGGAGATATTACCTCCAAACAGGCGAAATACATATTGACCGGACAGAGAATCGAATCCTGCAGAACAAAATGATGAGACCTCCAGGGATTGCCCCTCTTTCAGATCCCGGATCTCTTTTTTACTGTCAAGCAAAACCTTAAGCTGCCATGATGAAAATTTGGGGAAAGAGATTTTGATGGAACCATCACTGGTTTTAAAAACTTTAAACGGTTTTCCGATCTCCAGGTATTTTTTGGGTTTGTATACAATTTCCGAGTCCTGAGTTCCAAAAAGCCTGCATGCTGCCGATACACTCAGACTCAGCAGTGCCAGATTATTGTCACCGTATTTGTAACACAGCGGAACCGAACGGATGATACCGTCTTCATTCGGGGGAGCATTGACAAAGCCTATGCTCATTGCGGAACTGGCAAGTGACGGAAAAGTGCCATCGATCACCGGTTTGGTATTCATGATGCCGAAAGATCTTATCACATCAGGATCATGCAATTTGAAATAGCCGCTGCTGTTGAGTGATTTTAACCATGGCACCGATGTCCGTTTGCCGGCTATTTTCCACTCCAATTCACTGAAATCATCCTTGTTCCGCATAGAAACGCTGTGGATCACATTTCCGGCATTTTTAGTGGCATTTGCAAATTGCAGGTCATAATCGATTGAGGATGCTACACTGTCAAGGAAAGAAGGTGGTATACGCATTCCGGGGTTGGCATCTATAACATTCTTCAGGATTTCTGTAGTATTAACACTGATATTGCTGTCTTCAGGTTCATGAAAGCATATATCGAAAAGTATCGCGGCAGGATAATGCTTCTGCAGAGAGTTAATAAGCTGCGCATGTGTATTGCGTTTCCAGTTCCCGTAATACCCTAATTTGTCTCTGGAAACACTTCGCTCATCAATATCTATTATTTTTATATTCAGAGCATTGCGAATCTGGGACTGGTCATCTTTTTCCAGATATTTTCTGCCAAGCACCCATTTGCACCTTAGATAATAGGTCTGGTTTTCAACTGACTCAACCATGTCAGGAAAAAGCCAGTAAGTCAACAGGAGCCCGGTTGAGGCAATACCCAGACAAATGAGTGCTTTTTTCAGTATGCGAGGTATCAATGTGGTTAGAAAACTTTCACAGAGAATTTGTTTTCAGATCATTTCTCAATTTTTTTTCCAGCCCGGAATCACTAATCATTATATTAATCTGGTTAACATTAATCAAGACTTGCATCCTTACCCGGATATTCCGGATTAAGGCAGAACATTTTCCGTTTTCCCAATTCCATTTCTACCCGCTCTGCAAAGCACAATGAGAGGAAAATGCGGCAGGCTGGAAATGGAAAGAATACCGACAACCTATGGTTGGTAAAGAGAAGAGTATAGTATGGAGATTAAAGACATTCGCAGCGCAAAGATATCCTGCATCAATCGCATCATCATTCTTCTTAGTAAATACGATTACAGCATTTTCAGCCCTGAGGAAAAAGTAATACTGCGTATTCTCAATGATTCGAAAAAACAGTTTCTTGCAGGATTAGTGCCTCCTCAAAAGTGGGATGAACCGGATTATGATCTCAAAGATCTTTACATGCTGGAAAAGATAATAAACAGAACCGCGACATTCGAGGAACTGGTTTCGTACAAAAAGCATAAGGAAGAATTGATCAGAAAGTACTGTGAACTGAATTTAAAATACAAACTATATTGAACTAAACCGATTCTCTGTCAGATCCGTATCGCATCCATTATGCAGTTTCTGCTCTTCTCCTCCCCCATCCTTGAATAATACTTCAATTCTTACCTGCCGAAATTAAGCTCCCAGGTACCGGTCAGTCCGACCTCCCATGCCCCCCCCAATTCAGGAACAAACAGGAACGTATACTTTGCCTCAATTCCAAAAACATTATCTTTTATCAGATGAAAGTTTACCCCGGCAAGGGCATTCAATCCCAGATAATTATCCCCGTTCCAGGTATATTTGTAGGTCAATCCAGGACCAATATACGGATCGATTTTCAGATAAGATCCCAAAGGATAGTAAAGCAGGTTTGATGGAACCGATATGTCAACCCGGGCTGCATCATTGAGGTCAGGGAAGAAGACTTCAAAATCGGTTCTCCATTTGAGGAATTTACTGATATTGTACTCGGCTTTTACCGCAGCCTTGAATCCAGCATTACTGTTGTTCTGTTCAAGACCCAGTTTTCCACCGATACTCCATTCTCCTCTGGATGCAATCGAAACGGCCGGGAAAAGAAAAAGGAGAGTATAGATTAATCTTTTCATAATGTCCTGTCTGATCAAAAATTACTGAGGTGTTTCGCTTCAACAATACACAATGTTTTTCAAAATAAAATCACTCAGGGCTTACAGCAAAATCCGCTCAGAACCTGACCATCTCTGGTGAGCTGAATCAATTGAACCCCTGCCCCGGCATGCTCCAATGTGAATGATTGCATACCAGTTCCTGAGGAAATAAAATTTCCCCTGTAACGCTGTCTTCCCGACATACCCACCACCCTGATATCGTATCTGCCGGCAGGTAAACCATGTACCTTGACAAGAATCTCTTTTCCTGTTCCTGGGAAAGCCATAATCCGCGGCTTTGGTACGCTGCGGTTATTAAGGGTGCTGTAATTCCGGACATCGGTCTCCAGATCCATAATCTTTGCCGTCCATCGCAGAACCCTTGATTCACCCTTGGGGAGTTTCTCCTTGTTTGACAGCATTTCCCATATAAGAAGATTATCGGTTATCTCGGCTAAATGCCCATCATTACCGGTAATGACAACTGTAGAGGGATCAATACGCACAGGCAGCAGGCTTATCGGCCGGAACTGATAACAGTAGCCCGCTCCGTACTCAAGATCATGTGCCAGCATGGTAACCTTAAAGGTAAAATCGGCAGTTCCGGAACCGTTTTGTGTGAAGGTCAAGTCTGTTTTGTACACACTGGCAGAATCACCGAACTCCTGAAAATTAACCTTCGCTGCAGGATCACCATAGATAACCGTCGAATCCATGAAATTGCGTACCAGATTTGCATTGAACTGTCCACTGGGATGCAGGATCTCAAAAAGAGCATTGTTGTTGGATATGAAAAATCCCTCCGGAAGAGTATATTTTCCGGCGCTCTTCGTTATGCGGTCGTAAACTCCCCACGCCATGAACTCATTTCCGGATGAAGCATTATTTACAAAACCGAACATCTGTACCGCTTTACCGGATCCAAACGCCCCATAGACGAAGTTGTTCTTATTGTCGGGGTTTCCCATCAGGCAGTTACTTGCGCACCAGTAAACCTTTGGTGTGGGTGCGTTAATATCCAGACGACCTCCGGAATATGGAGCTCCGTAAAGCTTACCGTCTGACGACCGCATAAAACCCTCTGTTCCGACATCAGGGTAATGGCACTGCCACAGGTTTACATTTCCATGCCCCCCTGTAATGATACAATCCACAGGCCCGGTAATTGTCCCCTCCCCGGCAATGCTGACATTCAGTGAACCGGCATTGAGCCATTTACTCACCAGAACTATCCGGTCGCTTTCATTATCGGGACGTTTGTTTACAGTGTATACCTTTCCCCGGTTTTCCGGAAACAGGTAGTCGGTTCTGATGTAAGAATCGCAGGTCATTCCTATTGCCTGGTAAAAACGCCTTATCGGCGGCTCATAGGAGAGATTATTACTTGCAGCAAGCACAGTTCTGATCAGCAGAGTATCGGATATGGCTCTAAGGGCCGCAGATGCGTCGGGACCTGTAATTATCCCCCATACAGCATCACCGTAGGGATCTTCATCCAGTTGACGGCTCAAGCGGCTTACTGTAACTATAAATGAGGAGTTGCACTCTATGACCGGACGGGCTATATAGCCTATGTAATCGGGCTTGAATTTAGAAAGAGCATCCTTCGTTTCAGTTACCGATGATACCCAGGTAAAAAGCCCGGCCTTGTGCTTTTTGACCAACGAATCAGCTACAGCCTTCCACCCTGGTTCAGAATATGCTCCGGAACTGATTACTGCCGCATACCTGTAATTCTTAGTCTCTGCTGTGATTGCAACAGAAAAAAAGACAACAGCCGTTAAGAAAAGATTAATTTTTAACGGCAGCCTGCGGGATTTCTGGTTTTCTGCGAACATGGTTACCCCTATGATCCGGTTTTGATCGAAGGTGGATCTCTGTCATGCCGGTTTATTTATAAATTAATACAGGAAAGCAGTGTCAGGTTAAATAGTGTGATCAGTTCTTTTTCGGCTTCAACGCCTCAATTCCTGACTTGGTAAGATATTCCTCAATGTCTGTTTCTATCACCAATGTCTTGCAGGATTATTCCAAAATTAAAAAGAAGAAATTACCCGTCAGTTATTACTCTCTGCCAGGTTTACAACATCGGTGTCGTAACATGTACCTTCCCATACCCTGTCCCCCAGGCCCCTGCCCATCATTCTCTCGATACAGTACCCGGCGTGCCTCAATCCCAGTCTTAAAGCCCTCAGTATCCCTGTGAGATTTTCAAGTGTCATCTTCAGTAAAAACCGCTCTGTACATATAAGCCTTTTACTGAAAAGGATAAGAAGGATCAGCATCAACCTGACAGGGCCAAGCTGCTTCTGAAATAAAACAGGAATATCTCCGGGTTCAAAAATCAAAAAGTTACCAGGTTTTCTTGCAGTCTTTGTCCAGAAAAAACTCTTTTTGATGATACCTCTTTCCCTGCACTCTTTTTCAAGTCTGGTACCAGGATAAATTCTCATACCCACAGTCACTGCAAAAAAATCTATGCGATCCCTGTTCTTCTCAATAAAGCCGATATCATCCAGACACTCCTTAAACGTTTGATTCAAATGACCAAATGTAAAAAACACCTTGGAGCGGATATCAAGTTTTTTACAGATCGATAAAACATCCAGAACCTGTTCCGACGTGATACCTTTAGCAATATGTCTCAGATGGGATTGATTCGCTGTTTCCATTCCCATGTTGATATAATAGCAGCCGCTCTCTTTCATCAGTTTTAACAGATCATAATCGACCGTATCAGCCCGGATTTCACACTCCCACGGTATTTTAACGCTTTTCATCCGGCTGCAGAACTCCTCAACATGTCCTCTATCAGCGGTAAATGTGCTGTCAAATATCTTTATTCCAGAGAGTTTTTTCCGTGAAAGCAGGTATTCAATCTCACTCATCACGGAATCAATCGGCCTTAATCTCAGGCCGCCGGGAAACATCCTCGATGCTGCACAGAAATTGCACGCTGTGGGACAGCCCCTCGATGTCATAACAAAATCACCAGGCCCGCCAATAAACTCCATCTCTAAATTATAGAAGTCGCCAAGAAGATCCCGATTTGGAATTGGCAGAACAGAAAGATCGTTAATCCTCTGAGGCTTATTCTCAACGATCTCCACATCCTTCCTGTAACACAGACCGGGAATACTGAAATCCGGTAATCCGGAACCCCTCAGAATACTGTTGCATAACGCAAGAAAAGACAGTTCAGCTTCACCTTTTATGATAAAATCTATCTCAGGAATATCTCTTAGCACATCCTGTGCTGTAAATGTCGCATTGATTCCCCCGTAAACCACAACAGAATCGGGCAAAACCTGTTTCGAGATCCTT